>NZ_JBYTEO010000114.1:0-10180 GCF_058791355.1 Pseudomonas sp. EB271-G4-1 | reverse complement strand
CATGCCGAGCATTAGCGAGGCACCGAACGCCAGGGGCAAGAGCCCTTGGTTACTTGGGGCTTTTCCAAGTGACTCGCCGTAAGGGCGAAACCATAAGCCGCCGTTACCGCAGCAATGGATATGTACTCCGTCAACAAACAATAGGTCGGCTGTCAGGGTGGCTTCGCTGGCAAGCCAGCTCCTACAATTGATCAGGACATTCAGCTCCCCCAGACTTTCTGCGCCTTCGGCGCTTCAGCAAGAATTGCATCCACCGCCGCGCCGATCTCTTCGACTTTCCACAACGCGCCCTTGTCGCAGGTAACGCCCGTGCGCCAGCCATCGCCCAGGGAGATGCGACCGCCCTGGCTTTCGAAGACCTGGCCGGTGACGTGGGCCGACGCCGGGCTGCCCAGCCACACCACCAGCGGCGCGACGTTCTCTGCAGCCCAGGCGTCGAAGCTGCCGTCCTCGGGTTTCTTCACCACGTCGGGCATGGCGCTCTCGGTCATCGAGGTGCGTGCGGCCGGCGCCAGTGCGTTGGCAGTGACGCCATAGCGCGCCAGTTCCGCCGCCTGCACCAGGGTCAGCGAGGCGATTCCGCCCTTGGCCGCCGAATAATTGGACTGCCCCACCGAGCCCTGTAACCCGGCGCCGGAGCTGGTGTTGATGATCCGCGCGTCCACCGGCGTGCCGGCCTTGGCCAGGTCGCGCCAGCGGCGGCCGAGGATGTTGGCCAGGCAATAATGGCCCTTGAGGTGGACGCGCATGACCATGTCCCAGTCTTCTTCACTGAGGCTGATGAACATGCGGTCGCGCAACACGCCGGCGTTGTTGATCAGCACATGCACTTCACCGAACGCCGCCAGTGCCGCATCGACGATGCGCTGCGCGGTGGCCAGGGTGGTGATGTCATCGCTGTTGGCGATGGCCTGGCCACCGTTGGCGCGAATCTCCCCTGCCACATCTTCTGCGGCCTCGGCGCGAATATCGTTGACCACTACATTGGCCCCTTGCGCGGCGAACGCCAGCGCGTAGGCGCGACCGAGGCCACCGCCGGCCCCGGTGATGATCACGGTGCGGTCTGCACACATAGCCATGTTTGACTCCTTGAGAATTTGTGTGGCCGCGCGCCCGAAGCGGCGGCCCGCATGAAAAATTACAGGCGTTCGATAATGGTCACGTTGGCCTGCCCGCCGCCTTCACACATGGTTTGCAGGCCGTAGCGACCGCCGCTGCATTCCAGTTCGTTGAGCAGCGTGGTCATCAAGCGTGCGCCGGTGGCGCCCAGCGGATGACCGAGGGCAATCGCGCCGCCGTTGACGTTGGTGCGCGCCGGGTCGTAATCGAGCTCCTTGGCCCAGGCCATGACCACCGAGGCGAAGGCTTCGTTGATCTCGACCCGATCGATGTCGCCCATGCTCAGGCCACTCTTGGCCAAGGCCCGGCGGGTGGCGGCGATCGGTGCGGTGAGGTGCCAGATCGGATCGTCACCGAGCACCGTCAGGTGATGAATCCGCGCCCGTGGCGTCAGGTCGTAGCGCTTGAGCGCCGCCTCGGACACCACCAGCAGTGCCGCCGAGGCGTCGCAGGTCTGGCTGGACACGGCGGCGGTGATCGACGGGAACTGCGGGTCCACCGGTTGCAACTCGGCCATCTTCGCCAGGCTGCTGTGACGCGGCGTTTCATCCACCGCCAGGCCTTGGCAGCTGACGATTTCCCGGGCGAATCGGCCACTGGCGATGGCCGCCAGGGCGCGTTCGTGGCTCTGCAAGGCAAAGGCTTCCATCTGCTCGCGGCTGATCTGCCAATGATCGGCGATCCGTTGCGCGGCGTAGAACTGGTTGACGGGCTGCTGGCCAAACCGCGCACGCCAGCCAACGCTGCCCGAGAACGGATCGGCAAAGCCCAGGGGCTGGCCGGCCAGCATCGCCGAAGAAATCGGGATCTGGGTCATGGTCTGTACCCCACCCACCGCGACCACATCCTGGGTGCCGCTCATGACCGCCTGCGCGGCGAAATGCAGCGCCTGTTGCGACGAACCACACTGACGATCCACGGTGGTGCCGGGCACCGTCAGCGGCAAGCCGGCGGCCAGCCAGCTGGTGCGGGCGATATCGCCAGCCTGGGAACCGATGGTGTCGACGCAACCGAATATCACGTCGTCATAGTCTTCGGCAGGGATCACGTTGCGCGCCACCAGCGCCTTGAGCACATGGGCGCCCAGGTCAATGGCGTGGATCTCGCTCAATGAGCCCTTGCGTTTGCCGGTGGGGCTGCGCAGTGCATCAACAATGTAGGCCTGTGCCATGACTCATTCCTCGAAAGTATGCCCCGGCCCCAGGCCGGTGGCGTCGGCGAACAGGTAGTCGCTGACACGGGTTTTGTGAAAGCCGCGGTCGCCCCAGGACGCATCGAGGGCCCAGGCGCGTTTCATGAACATCTGCAAATCCACCTCCCAGGTGTACCCCATCGCACCATGCACCTGGATACCCTTGCGCGCGGCGAGCCAGCTCGCTTCGTTGGCCGCCAGGCGCGCTTGCGAGACCCAGGCGCCCGCGTTGACGTCACCCCGCGCCAAGGCATGGGCCGCGCGGTACAGCACCGGCTTGGCCTGTTCGATGTAGCGGGCGACATCGGCGAGGTGATGCTTGACCGCCTGGAAGCTGCCGATCGGCTTGCCGAACTGTTTGCGCTGGGCCACGTAGTCCACCGACAGGTCGAGCATGCGCTGCGCCAGCCCCAGCAGTTGCCCGGCCACCGACAGTGCACCGCGGTCCAGCAGGTGCGCCTGCAAGGTCCGTCCCTGCTCGCCACTGGCCACGCAGGTGGTCGGCGACGGAGTCCAGGTCACCCGCCCCAGGCGTCGCGAGGCATCGATGCTCGGGTGGTTTTCCACCTCGACCTCGGAGCGCGGCACCACATGGATGTCATCGCCATCGGTGAGGATCAACACTTCGGCCAATTGCGCATCACTGACCAGCGCATTGACTGGATGACTGATCGCCAGGCGCAAGCTGCCATCGGCGATACGCGGCAACAGGTCGGCGCGGGCCGGATGCTGCGCCGGCAGAGCGGCGAGCAAGCCGCTGGCGACATAGGCGGTGTCGGCCAATGAGTCGGGAATGGCGTAGTAACCCAGCTCCTGGGTCATCAGGGCCCAGGTCACATCGTCCATGCCCAGGCCGCCTTCGGCCTCGGGCACCGACAAGGCGGTCAGGCCCTGGCCGGCGATCTTGTTGCGCAGGTCGCGGGAGCGCCCGGCATCGGTCTCCCAGATTTCCCGGAGCATTTCCGGGGCGGCTTCGGTCATCAGGAAACGACTGATGGCTTCGTGGAACGCCAACTGGTCATCGTTGAAAGTGAAGTCCATGGCGGTTCCTTATTTCGGCAAACCGAGCATGCGCTCGGCAATGATGTTGCGCTGGATTTCGTTGGTGCCGGCATAGATCGGCCCGGACTGGGCAAACAGGAAACCCTCCAGCCAACCCGCCGCATCGCCCGCCTGCGCGCCTTTTGCAACCAGCTCGCCGCGCGTACCGAGAATGCGCATGGCGGTCTCGTGCATCTTCAGGTCCAGCTCCGACCAGATGATCTTGTTGATGCTTGATTCGGCGCCGATCTGCTCGCCCCTGCTCAAGCGTCCCACGGTGTGGTAGGCCGACAACGCATAGGCCTCGGCACCCATCCAAGTCTCCAGCACGGCATCGCGCAGGCCCGGATCGCGGTCGGCGCTGGCGCGGTTGGCCTTGTACAGCTCGACCAGCTTGCGTGCCGTGGCCTGGAAGCGCGCCGGTGAACGCAGCAGCAGGCCGCGCTCGAAACCAGCGGTGGCCATCGCCACGTGCCAACCCTGCCCCTCGGCGCCGATGCGGTTGGCCACCGGCACCCGCACGTCGTCGAAAAACACCTCGGCGAAAGCGTCCTTGCCGTTGAGCGCCTTGATCGGGCGAATGCTCACCCCCGGCGTATCGAGCGGCACCATGATGAAGGACAGGCCGTGGTGACGGGCCGACCCCGGCTCGCTGCGGAACAGGCCGAACAGCCAGTCGGCGTAGATCGCCCGGGTAGACCAGGTTTTCTGCCCGTTGATCACGTAATGGTCGCCGTCGAGCAGCGCTTTGCTGGTGATCGCCGCCATGTCGGAGCCGGCGTTGGGCTCCGACCAGCCTTGCGCCCACATGTCCAGGCTGGCCGCCATGCGCGGCAGGAAACGCTGCTTCTGCTCCGGGGTACCGAATTCCATCAGGGTCGGGCCCAGCAACAGCTGGCCGTTCTGGTTGACGCGCATCGGCGCGCCGGCACCGTAATACTCTTCTTCGAAGATCAGCCACTCGATCAAATCGCTGCCGCGACCGCCCAGTTCGGCTGGCCACATCACCATCGACCAGCGGCTCTCGAATAGCGTGGCCTCCCAGGCGCGGTGCTGCTCGAAGCCTTCGCGGGTGTCGTAGCTGGCCAAGGGTTCACGGGGCACATTGGCCGCCAACCAGGCCCGTACTTCGGCGCGGAAGGCGTTTTGCTTGGAGGTATAAGTCAGGTCCATGGCGTTATCTCAGAACTTGGCGTCGCGTTTTTCGACGAAGGCCCGCCGCGTTTCCGCGGAGTCCGGGCTGCTGTAGGCCTGCATGGTGAAGCCCTGTTCCCAGCGGTATTTATCTTCCAGGTTGCCGTCTTCGATACCGTTCAAGGCTTCCTTGGCAATGCGGATCATGCCCGGGCTCTTCTCGGCGATTTTCGCCGCGATGCCCAAGGCGGTTTCGCGCAACTGGTCCTTGCTGACAATGCGTTCGATAAAGCCGTACTGCAGGGCTTCAGGGGCGCCGATGCTGTCCCCGGTAAAGAACAGGTAACGAACTTTTTGTACCGGGAACAGCCGTTGCAAGTGCGCACCGCCGCCCATGGCGCCACGGTCGACTTCGGGCAGAGCGAAGGTCGCGCATTCGGAGGCGACGACGATGTCCGCCGCCCCGGTGATGCCGATACCACCGCCCAGGACAAAACCATGGACCGCGACAATCACCGGCACCGGGTTGCGGTGCACGGCCTTGAAGGTGGCGTAGTTACCGGCGTTGACCTCGACGATTCGCTCCGGATGCTTGTCCAGTTCCTTGATGTCGACACCGGCGCAAAAACCGCGGCCTTCGGCGCGGATCACGATCACCCGCACCTCGGGATTGGCCCCGAGCGCTTCGATCTGTCGCGCCAGGGCATGCCATTCCTGGCTGTCGAGGGCATTAACCGGTGGCTTGGCGATCACCAGTTCAGCGATCCCCTGATTGAGTTGTGTCGTAAATGCCTGGTTCACAGGGGTTCTCCGATACTGGCGGGTTGATTCGTGGCGTGTGTCTGGCTGCGTGCCAGGAGCGCATCCAGGCAGTGCTGGGCCTCGCTGGCGATGCCTTCGATGACTTCGCGGCAACTGAGCAATTCGCCAATGGCTGCGGCGACCTGGCCGCTGGGCAGGATGCCCTCGTCCGGAGCGCCATCGACCATCGAGCGCTGCAACAGCACCGGCTGGTTGGCGGCCATCACCACCTGCGACAGTTGCGAGGGGTCTTCACGCAATGCGCGCAGGAAGACTGCAGCCATGTGCCCCAGGCTCATGCCGGTCTGCTGCTTCCACTGCCACGCGCTGCCCAGGGCTATGCGCAGGCGACCGAAGGGGCCCGCCTGTTCCAGGTGATTGATGAAGCGGTTTTCGATCATCCGGTGGCGCATGCCATCCACCGCCGTGGTCACGCGCACCAACTGCGGATCGTTGACCTTCAGGTAACGTTCGAGGGTCGCGGCCGGTGTCGGCGATTCGCGGGTCATGAGGAACCGCGTGCCCATGGCGATGCCGGCACCACCGGCAGCGAGCACCGAGGCCAGGCCACGGCCGGTGGCGAATCCTCCGGCCGCGATCACCGGTACCTTGACCGCCGCCAGCACCTGGGGCAGCAGGATCGAACTCGGTACGCCGCCAGTATGGCCGCCGCCCTCACCGCCCTGGATGGTGATCATGTCGGCGCCCAGTTCCACGGCCTTGAGCGCATGCTTGAGGGCGCCGACAGTTGGAATGCACAGCACCTTGGCCGCCTTGAAGCGGGCGATGGTCTGTTTGTCCGGACCGCGCCCGTAACTCACGGCGCGCAGACGGTACTTGATCGCCAGGTCGACGCACTGCGCGGCGTTGTCCTGGAACATATGGAAATTGAGCCCGAAGTTGCTGGCGCCAGTGGCGTCGATCACCTTGCGGATTTCGCCTTCCAGTTCGTCGGCCGCGATGGTCGCGCCAGCCAGGAAACCGAAGCCCCCGGCCTGGGTCGTGGCGATCACCAGGTTGGCGTCGGCGACCCACCCCATGGCGGTCTGCACGATCGGGTAACGGCAACCGAGGGCCTCGGTCAGTGGTGTATCCAGCCAGCGGTTCATTGGCTTTTGTCCTCGGCCTGCTTGTTGGCCCGGGCCATGCCCTTGGCGTCGAAGCCGCCCAGTTTGTCGCCGGACAACAGCTCGTTATGGGCATGGGCAAAGTGATGCCAGGCGAACACGGCATCCATCGCCGTGCGTTTGCCTTGCAGGTCTTCGACGTGGTTGATCGCCTGCTTGGTCAGAGCCAGGCCCATGCGCGGCTGACGGGCAATGCCGGCGGCCAGGGCATAGGTGGCCTGCTCCAGCTCATCACGGCTGACCAGGCGGTTGACCATGCCCACTTGCCAGGCTCGGGTGGCGCTCATGCGGTCGCCGGTGAAGAGGAATTCCTTGGCGATTCGCGGGTTCATTTCATAGGGATGGGCAAAATACTCCACCCCCGGAATACCCATGCGCACCACCGGGTCCTGGAAGAACGCGTCGTCGCTGGCAACGATCAGGTCGCAGACCCAGGCCAGCATCAGCCCGCCCGCCACGCACGCGCCATGGACCATGGCGATGGTCGGCTTGGGCAGTTCGCGCCAGCGTCGGCACATGCCCAGGTACACCTCCTGCTCACGGGCATACAGTTGCTCGCCACCGGGCTTGTTGGTGTGGTCCCACCACAGGTGCGCGCGCTCGAACGGCTTGTCGATATCCCGCCCCGGCGTGCCGATATCGTGGCCCGCCGAGAAGTGCTTGCCGTTGCCCCTGAGGACGATGACCTTGACGCTGTCATCGTTCACCGCCTGGCGGAAAAAGCCGTCCAGGGCGTAAGTCATCTGCGAGTTTTGCGCGTTGTTGAAGGTCGGCCGGTTCAGCGTCAACGTGGCAATACCCTCGGCCACGCTGTACAGCACCGGGGTGTCCGTCTCGTAGACGGCGTTGTCCTGGCGGACGATGAATTCACTGTCGCTGCTGTGCATGCTCGCCTCCTTGTCTCAGGCCGTACGGATGCCGGGCGGGTTGCCCTTGATCGCCGTGGCGCGGTATTCGTGGGGATCGAGTCGGCGGATCAGCGCTAACTGCTCAGGGGTCGGATGCGCGGTTTCGTGCAACTGCGCCGACTTGAGCAACGGGAAGCCGGTGTTGTCCTGGACCTGCTCGAAACTCACGCCGGGGTGCAGCGAACGCACCTGCACTGCCCGGTCCGGACCGTTGAAGTCGAGGACGCACAGGTCGCTGACCACGCAATGAATGTCCATCAGGTCGCGACGCGTACCTTCGGGCCAGCGCTCGGCCTTGAAACCGACACCGGAAACCATGTCCACTTCGCCGCTGACGAACACCCGACTGTTATGGCTGGGCACGAAGAACGAGTTGAGGTGGTTGATGCTGTTGCCCGGCAGGCCGCGCACGCCGAGGATCGCCGTTTTGGGCTTTTGATAATCGCCGACGCAGGACAGGTTGGTCTGGCCCCAGCGGTCGATCTGGGTTGGCCCGATCATCGCGTGGCGGCGTCCGCCCCACACGCATTCGAACACTCGCTCGAACGACATGTAGCCCGAATAACGCGGTACGTAGTCGCCACGCGGGCCCAGCGGGATCGGCTCTTCGACCAGGAACGCCTCGCTGTCGGTCATCAACAGTTCCGGGCTGTGGGTCAGTTTGGCCAGGCTGGCGCCCAGGCGCGGGATCACGCCCAGGCCCGAGGCAATCACCTCGCCATTGCCGCGCCACGCTTCGCTGGCAGCGACGATCATCAGTTCAGCCAGGGTGAAATCACAGGTTGCAGACATGGTCGATATTCCTCAGAACACGGGAAGGGGCAAGGCGCCCATGGAGTCGGCACCGCCGTTCTGTGCCTGATAGGCCTGCTCGCCACCGGCGATGTAGGTCTGCACATAGTCCTGCCAGCCGTTCTCCGCCTGGCTGCTGGCGACGTAACCCTTGAGATGCTTCATGTCCCAGCCGTAGTCGGGGGCGCAGAGTGTCGGGTGCGCACCCAGGGGCGCATGCACCACGCCGCTCACCAGATAGCGCTCGAAAGTATTGAAGCGGGCTTGCTCGGCGCTCAGCGCCAGGCGATCTTCCAGGCGCTCGCACGAGACAAAGCACTGCTTGGCGGCGCGGGCAAACAGGTGATCGAAATAGGGGTCCGGCCCGGTCACCAGGCAGTTGCCCAGGCGATCGGCGACGTTGACGTGCAGGAATGCCACGTCGAGGTTGAGCGCCGGCATCGCCAGCAGCACCTCGCCATCGGCATAGGGCGACTGGATGGTCTTGAGCTGCGGGTTCAGGCGCGTCACATCGGTGGCCAGGCCACAACGGGTCGGCAGGAACGGCAGACGCATGCCAGCGGCACGCAGGCCCCACTGGAACATGCCTTCGTCCAGTTCCATCAACTCCAACTCACCGGCTTCGCGGGCCTTGCGATAGTAGGGTTCCAGCGGAATGGCATCGAGGGTGGCGAAACCGAACACCAGCTTCTTGACCTTGCCGGCAGCGCACAGCATGCCCACTTCCGGACCGCCGTAGGCGACCACGGTCAGGTCCTTGACGTCTGAGCGCAGGATCTCGCGCACGATGGCCATCGGCTTGCGCCGCGGGCCCCAGCCGCCGAAACCGATGGTCATGCCATCGCGCAATTGAGCGACCGCATCGGCCGCTGTCAGTTGTTTGTTCATCATGACAATTCCTTAACGTTGGCCGACCGAAAAGTCGTGCCCCCAAATGCTCACGCGGGTGAACTCGAACGCCGAGTGCTCGGCCCAGTCGACTTGCAACCCGCCAAAGCCGTACTCCAGGTCGAAGCCGGACGGTGTCTTCATGTAGAAACTGGTCATGCGGTCATTGAGGTGCTGGCCGAGGGTGGCCGACAGGGCTACCTCATGGGCGCGCAGACGGTCGTGGGCACGGCCGACTTCGGTCATCGAATCGACCTCGACCATCACGTGCACGCAACCTGACGGCACCGGGTACTCGGCCAGTGCCAGGCTGTGGTGGCGAGCGTTCTGGCAATGCAGGAAGTGAATACGGATCGGCGCCACGGACGGGTCTGGACGGAAGTTGAAAATGTCCGACAGTTCAAAGCCCAGCACATCCTTGGCGAACGCCAGGGTGGCGTCGAAGTTCGGCGCCGGCAGCACCGTGTGACCCAGGCCCATGTCACCGGTGATGAAACGCGGCACACCCTGGGGCGAGACAAATGGCAGGCAATCTGAGCGATGGCCCCAGCTCAGTTCATGGCAGTTGCCCGACGGGTCGGTGAGCTTGACCAGCGCCTGTACGCCGCGCTGCTCGATCTCGGCGGCGGAGCCCGACTGCCATTCGATACCGGCTGCACTTAGATGCTCGAGGGCGGCCTTGAATGCCGTCTCGTTGGCCAACTCCCAGCCAGAGGCCAAATAACGCGCTTCAGCGCCTTCGACGATCAGCATGCGAAACGGACGCTCGTCCATTTTCACGTACAGGCCACCGCCCGGCGCCGGGTTCACTTGCATGCCCAGCACGTCTTCGGCGTAACGCTGCCAATGACTGAGGTTTTCGATCTGCGAGACGAAATAGCTCAAACCGCGAATGTCGATCATGCCTGGGTCCTCGTTGGCTGAAAGGGTTTCGTGGTGAGCATTGTGCAAAGCAGTGCGCGTGGCTTCATCGTCCGTTGAGACTAAGCACGGGTGGGTCTTGGGCTCTTCGTGGGAGCGGGCTTGGTCGCGAAGGCTTTGTGTCTGGCGACTGGGATTTTTAGGGTGGTGTGCATATCCATTGCTGCGGTAACGGCCGCCTATGGTTTCGCCCTTACGGCGAGTCCCTTTTTCAAACGCCGGAGTGCCGGCCCAGCAAAAAGGAACCAAAAGGCTTT
>NZ_JBYTEO010000113.1:0-10751 GCF_058791355.1 Pseudomonas sp. EB271-G4-1 | reverse complement strand
GCCATGGATGGCCCAGCGCGGCGACCCATTGTAGGAGCGAGCATGCTCGCGATGGTCGTCAACGATGACGCTGGGCACTTGACACCCCTCGGCGCTCTCAGGTTCATCGCGAGCATGCTCGCTCCTACAGTAAGGGCAGAACCTAGGTGGCCGTTACCGCAGCAACGGATATGCACCCAATCCAGTCCCACCACGGTTTTCAACGCACCCGAATCTTCGGATCACCCGCCCCCCGACGCAGATTGGCGAGGAAACCCTCCAACGGTGCAGGTTCGGCGATCTGCGGCAAGGCATCCTTGTCCGGGCGTTGCGCCCAGAAGGCATCCCAGGACGGAAACAGCTCGTGGAAGGTACCGGCGTAAGGCTCCCGCCCTGGCCAGCGCATTTTCAGGCCGCCGATTGGCGGTTTGTTCAGGTCGCTAGCGTACCAGTAGCACGGCAAGCGGCGACGGAAGCACCAGCGCCCGTCGATCCGCTCGTAGTCGTCCCAGTACAGCATTTGCATGACCACCCACTCGGGACCGGTCTCATGTTCGTTCTTCGAATAGACCACGCCCGTGGCGTGATCGGCATCGCTGAACTCGATGATGTGTTGCCCCAAGTGGTGGGAGGTGCCGTGGAACTGCTTGCGCATGGTTTCGTCCAGCCACGCCTTGAGGTGCGCGCGGCCGCTCTTGTCGCGGCCCACCCGCACGTCCGGGGCGAAGCAGTTGGCCATGGCGTCCATGTCGCGCATGTCCAGGGCCAGGGCGTACTTGCCGGCCAGTTGGCGGATCGCGTCCAGCGACTCCAGGCGGTCGATGCGCTCAAGCAAGCTGTCGTTGTCCTGGTTCATCAGTCGAGCACCGTGTACAGGTCCGAACCGCGTCCGCCGTCCACCGCCAGGCTCGCGCCGGTGACATACGACGCCTCGTCGCTGGCCAGGAACACAATGGCGTTGGCCAACTCCACCGGCAGGCCGACCCGTTTCATCGGGATGACTTTTTCCGTGTTGCTGCGGGTCTTGGCATCGGCCAACATGCCGGCCGTGGCCGGGGTGTCGACCACACCGGGAATGATCACGTTGCAGCGGACGTTGTGCGGTGCACCTTCACTGGCCGCCGCGCGGCTGAAGTTGATCACCGCTGCCTTGGCCGCCGAGTAACCGGCCATCCACGCCGTACCGAACAGGCCGCAGATCGAAGCAATGTTGACGATCGAACCGCCGCCCTGCGCTTTCATCAATTGCATCGCGGTGCGAGTGCCCCAGAAGGTGCCGTCCACGGTGGTGGCGAAATTGGCGTGCCAGTCGGCCGTAGTCATGGTGTCGATGCCGCCCCAGGTGTAGGCCATCGCGTTGTTGACCAGGATGTCCAGGCGCCCGTGACGTTGCGCGGTGGCTTGCAGCGCACCGACGTAGGCCTGTTCATCGCTGACATCGGCGACGGCGATCTCGGCCTGCCCACCCTGGGCATGGATCTTTTCCTGCACGCCCTGCAGGGGCTCGATGCGACGCCCGCACAGCACCACCGTGGCGCCCTCTTCGGCGAACCGCAATGCGGTGGCTTCGCCGATGCCGGAACCGGCACCGGTGACGAAGGCGATTTTTCCTTGTAGACGCTTGCTCATGGGTGACTCCCTGATCAGATAAAGGCCATGCCGCCGTTGACGGCGATGTTCTGCCCGGTCATGAAACTGGCATCTTCGCTGGCCAGGAACACCGCGACCCGGGCAATCTCGTCGGTCTCGCACATACGGCCCAGGGGCACGTTTTTCAGCAGCGCCTGCATGTAGTCGTCAGGGATGCCGGCCATCATCGGTGTGTTGGTCGGCCCAGGCACCAGGGTGTTGACGCGTATGCCACTGGCAGCCAACTCACGGGCGATCGAACGGGTCAGGCCCATCACCCCGGCTTTCGAAGCGCAGTAATGGCTTGGGCCGTCACCGGTCAGTGCGGCGGTGCTGGAGAGGTTGATGATTGCGCCCTTGCGGCCGCCCTTGACCATCAGCTTGGCGCCCTCGCGGCAGCACAGGAAGGTGCCGCCCAGGTTCACGCCGATCACCCGCGCCCAACTTTCGTCCGGCGTTTCGAGGAAGCTGTCCAGCGCGCCCACGCCCGCGTTGTTGACCAGGATGTCGAGACCGCCGAAGTGCTGTTCGGCCTGGCCCATGGCGTCGGCCACGGAGGCGCCGTCACCGACGTTGCAAGACAACGCCAGTACGCTGCCTCCCAGATCTGCCAGGCTCTCGGCCAGGGCTGCCTGGTTCAGGTCGACAGCCACCACCTTGGCGCCTTCGGCGACAAAACCGCGCACGATGGCCTGGCCCATGCCCTGCGCGGCGCCGGTCACGAAGGCGACTTTATTGAGTAACTTCATAGCAATCTCCAAGTCTGCGAATACGCTGCGGCCCGCTGCAATGGAGCCGTCACTTGCATGATTAGCGGCAAGGCCCCGGGCACACATCGTCCGATGGGACTAGCGCCACGTGGTCTGAACGGACGATGTGAACACCCCCGTCTACGCCCAGCATTCGCAAGGCGCGCAACTCGCCAGGCGCTGTTTCCCCTTCGATCCGCTGCAGCGCCTGGCGCGGTTGTGCCTCATGAATCCGCAGACAATGGAGAACCCCATGAACCAACCCGTAGACCTGCCCCTGCCCGTCGGCCATTACGCGACCCTGCCCAACGGCCTGCGCCTGCACTATCTGGATGAGGGCGCAGGCCCCGTGGTGCTGTGGCTGCACGGCAGCGGGCCGGGTGCCAGTGGCTTCAGCAACTTCAAGGGCAACTACCCGCAATTCGTCGCCGCGGGCTATCGCAACCTGGTGCTCGACCTGCCCGGTTTCGGTCGTTCGGACAAACCCGAGGACGTGCAGTACAACCTGGAGTTCTTCGTCGATTGCGTGGCGGCTTTCCTGGAGTCGGTCGGTGTGCGACGTTGCACGCTGCTGGGTAATTCGCTGGGTGGCGCGATCGCCCTGGGTCTGGCCCTGCGCCTGCCGCAACTGGTTCAGAGCCTGATTCTGCTGGCACCCGGTGGTGTCGAAGAGCGGGAAACCTACTTCAAGATGGAAGGTATCGTGCGCATGGTCAGCCTGTTCAGCGCCGGCCCCATCGGCATGGAGGAGATGCGCAGCATGATGCGCCTGCAGCTGTTCGATGACTCGATCCTGCCGGAAAGCCTGCTGCAGGAACGCGTGGCGGTGGCGGTGACCCAGCCGAAGAACCTGTTCAGTACGATGATGGTGCCGAACATGGAAGCGAAGTTGGGTGAAATTCAGTGCCCGATCCTGGGCTTCTGGGGCACCAACGATCATTTCAACCCGGTCAGTGGCGCCCAACGCATCATTGACGGCGCGCCGAACGCCCGCTTCATTGTGCTCAACCGCTGCGGGCATTGGGTCCAGGTGGAACACCGCGAACTGTTCAACCGCAGCTGCATCGACTTCCTGCAGAACGGCTGATCGACAAGCACCACAAAACCTGTGGGAGCGGCGGTGCGGCGATCCCACAGGGTTTGTGGTGTATTGGTTGCCTGGGTTGTTAGCGATCTGCCGCCTTCTGGCTGTTCAATATCGCGTCACCGGGCTGGCCGAGTACGCAAGACGTCCCACCCGGGGTGTACATCATCGCCACGCAGCGGTTGCAGGCGGTGCAGATCGAGTCGCGGCTGGCGCCACTTTCGAGTTTGTTGATGTAGTCATTTTCGGCCAGCAACACCCGGCCCATGGCGACCAGGTCAAAGCCCTCGGCCATGATTTTTTCGATACTCGCCAGGCTCTTGGCACCGCCCAGATAAGCCAACGGCATTTTCACCGCCGCACGCACCTTGCGCGCATGCTCGAGCAAATAGAGTTCACGGAACTCCACCGTCGGCTCCTTGCGCCGCTGGATGGCCATCGCCAGGGCAATGATCTTGTTTTTCTGCTGCACGCGGTTTTCCTTGGGGAACGAGGAGCCGAACATGGTGGTGATCGACTCGGCATTCATACCCGCGCTGAGCACCAGCAAGTGCGCGCCCTCTTCTTCCAGCATGCGGGCAATCTTCGCCCCGTCTTCGGCGCTGTTACCGGCGCGCACGCCTTCAGTGACGCTATATTTGCAGATCACCGCCATGTCGTGGCCGACCGCATCCAGCACCGCCCGCAGCACCCGGCGCGGAAAGCGCAGGCGGTTTTCCAGGCTGCCGCCGTACTGGTCGCGGCGCTTGTTGTACATCGGCGAAATGAACTGGCTCAGCAGGTAGCCGTGGCCCATGTGGATTTCCACGGCATCGAATCCCGCCTGGCGTGCCAGGCGTGCGCCTTGCGCGAAGTCGCGCACCACTTGCTGCATGTCGGATTCGTTCATCGCCTGCTTGAGGAACATGCCACTCATCAGGCCTATCTTGTTGAAACCGCCGCTGGCCGACAGCGGACGCTTGGTCGAGCGCTCGCGGATAAAGGTAAAGCAACCGCCATGGGTGATCTGCGCGCTGGCCAGGCCACCGGCCTGGTGCACACCCTCGGTCAGGGCCTTGAAGTGCGGCAGGCTGGATTGGGTCAGGGTCAATTGGTTGGGCAAGGTACGACCATCGCTGCTCACCGCGCAGTAGGCCACGGTAGTCAAGGCGATGCCGCCAGCGGCCAGGGCCGAGTGCAGCTTGACCAGTTGCTTGGACGGCACGCTCTGGGCACTCATGCCCTCGTTGGTGGCGGACTTGATAAAGCGGTTCTTCAGGGTCAGTGGGCCAATGGTGATCGGGCTGAACGGTGATGGGGTCGGACGAGGATTCATGACAGGCCTCTCTTTATTTTTATCGGGCTAAAAACGAGGGACTGCGTCGCCAGACGCGCGACGCAGCCATGATCATCAGAAGGTGTACTTGGCGTTGAGCGACAGGTAGTCGCGGTCAGCCAGCAGTCGGCCCTGGGCAACGTCCGGCGAACTCAGGTACGCGACATAGGTCATGCCGATCTGGAAGTTGCCCAGGTACTTGAAGTCGCCACCCACGGTCAGGCGCTTCTCGTCGCGGCCCAGGCCCTGATAGGCGCTGCCGTCGACGTTCTGCGTCCATACCACTTTGGTGCTCAGGTCCAGGCCGGTGGCGATGGACGGGTAATCCATGTAGGCGCCGACGCCGAACAGGGTCGAGCCACGGGTCTGGGTCTTCGATTCGAACTGGTCGAAGGTGCCGTCCACGCCGGCCCCGCCACCGGTGATCGTCAGGCTGTCGACCCCGTCGATGTGTTGATGCACCACCTCACCCATGAAGGTGGTCTGCTGGGCGAGCAGGCTTGGCCCCAGGATGTACATGGCGTTGAGGTTGCCCTGCCAGATCTGCCCGGTGGTCGGCGCGCCGTTGTTGAGGTAGACCGAGGCACCATCGCGGTAGCTCAAGTCACCGGCGTACTGCACCGAATCGCCGACCTTGGAGCTGAAACTGACACCTGTCAGCTTGACGTCTTCGAAGTAGCCCAGGCGATAGGACGGCGCGGTGCCGTCGTGCCCGATGCCCTTGAGCGAAGAGTATTGGGTGGTGCCGGTGAAGTCGAAGAACATCGAGCCGATGCGCTCGTTATAGCGGTAATGGAACAGCCCCACTTCGGTGTTCTCGGTGATCCGGTAGCGCACGCCCAGGCCCCATTGGCCGCTGTCGCTGGCGTCTTTTTCACCGGCATAACCGACCGCCAGGCCGTTGGGCAGGCTGTTGACCACCCCGCTGCCCAGGCGATAGAACTCGGCACCGGGACCGAAGGTGTCGCTGCCGAAGTAGTCGCCCACGGGATTGAGCTGGGTCTTTTCCCACTCGTACTGGTAGTAGCCCACCAGCGCGAGGTCTTCGTTCAGCGACCACGACCCGGACACCTGCCCTACCGGCAAGTACGAGTCCTTGGCCTCGGTACCCGGCACGTTGAACTTGGTCGCATCTACCGGGGCCTGGCCCTGGCTGATGTTGGGCCAGAACAGGCTCTCGCCCCAGGCCACCAGATGCCGCCCGGCCTTGAGCGACAGGTATTGGGTCTCGCCGAGCTCGAAGTTGCCATACACATACGCATCGAGCAGGCGCGCCATGCTGCCACTGAGCCTGCGGGTTTCGTCGCTGAAACCATCGTTGTGCCCGGTCTTGTTCACCGTCTGCGGCGAATCGTTGGCATTTTTCTGGTTATAGACATCGTCATAGAACTGGCTGCCACGCAGCACCGCTCCAAGGTTGTCGTGCTTGAGCTGCAGTTCGCCGAACAGGCTCAGGCGGTTATTGATCAACGAGCCGCGCTTGAAGTTGCGCGTGCCGTCGTCGTTGTTCGGATCGTTGAGGTACTGACTCGCCTGCTTGGCGGTACGCATGGAGGCGGTGTAGTTGACCGTCAGCGACGAATCCAGGGTGGTATTTTCCCCCAGTTCGATGCTCGGTGCGGCGCTGGCCGTGGCACTGGCGATGGTGATGGCCGTTGCCAACAGACAGCGACCAACGCTTAACTCTCCCGAATGGCGCGCGACAGTGTTTCCCGTGAACATGCTCCTCTCCTTTTGTTGTTGTTTTTTCTGGTGTCGCCACAGCATGAAAAAAGCCGATGCCGCGCACATCGTCCGTTTGGTGAGATGAGTGCGCCTCATGCCTGGGCGCTATTGGCCACCAGCGCGCGCAGTTCGTTCTTCGCCACCTTGCTCGACGGGTTCAATGGCAAGGCATTGAGGAAGCGCACCTGGCGCGGCACCTTGTAATTGGCCATCTGCTCCCGGCTCCAGGCGATCAATTGCGCCTCGTCGAGCTCTCGTCCTTCACGCAGCACTACACAGGCACACCCGACTTCGCCCATGCGTTCATCGGCGACACCGATCACCGCCACCTGGGCAATGGCCGGGTGCCTGATCAGCGCTGCCTCGATTTCCGCCGGGTAGCAGTTGAAACCGCCGACGATGAACATGTCCTTCAAGCGATCGGTGATGATCAGGTTGCCCGCCCCGTCCAGGCGCCCGACGTCGCCGGTGTGCAGCCAACCTTCGGCGTCGATGGCTTCGCGGGTCGCTTCAGGGTTCCGGAAATAGCCCTGCATGATGTGAAAACCACGCAGGCAGATCTCACCGGTTTGACCGGCCGCCAGCGCCTGGTTGTGCGGGTCGCGGATGCTCACTTCGGTGCCGGCGATCGGCCGGCCGCTGGTGCCGGCAATCACCTGCGCCGAATCTTGTGGATCGCAGATGGTCGCCAGTCCGCCACACTCGGTCAGGCCGTAGGCGGTGGTCACCACGGCGAATCCCAGCTCATTGCGCATGCGCTCGATCAGGCTCGGCGGGATGCTCGTCGAGCCGGTCACCGCGATTCGCAGGCTCGACAGGTCGGTCTGCTTGAGTTGCGGATGGGCCAGCAGCGAGAGATACAGGGTCGGCGCACCGGGCAGGACGCTGATGCGCTCACGGGCGATGCGCTGGAACACCTGTTCGGCATCGAACACCGCATGGGGCAGGATGGTCGCCCCGCCGATCAGGCAGGTTAGCCAACCGGCCTTGTAGCCAAAGGCATGAAAGAACGGATTGACGATCAGGTAGCGGTCCTCTGGTACCAGGCCGAGGACCCTGACGTATTCGGTGAAGGCCCGCAGGTTCTGGCCATGGCCACTCATGACGCCCTTGGGTTTGCCGGTGGTGCCGGAGGTGAACAACAGGTCGCACATGGCCTCGGGGCCGACCGCCATTGCACGGCGCTTGGCGCTGCCGGCATCGATAGTCGCGGCACCCTGCAGGAACTGTGCAAGCGTCAGGTCCGAAGGCTGCTCCGGCGTGTCGCCATCGATGATCACCAGATGTTCGAGGCTGGCCGGCCGATGAGGTGCGAGCAGCGCCGGGTAGTCGACGTCGAGAAAACGCTGCTGGACAAACAACACCCGGCAACCGCTGCGCTCCAGCACATCCGCGGCCTCAAGGCCCTTCATGCGCGTGTTGATCGGCACCAGCACCGCACCGGCGCACTGAGTGCCCAGCGCCGCGAGGATCCAGTCGCCACTGTTTGGCGCCCAGACGCCAACTCGGTCACCGGCCTGGATACCCAAGGCCATCAAGCCCCGGGCGAAGCCCATGACGCGATCGGGCAGATCGGCGTAGTCGATGCATTGGCCGTGTTCTTCAATGGCCGTGCGCCCGGCAAAACGTTCGGCACTGCTGAAGACCAACTGGGCAAGGGTGACAGGGGCAGCGCTCAGGGGCGCGGCAAGGTTCAGGCTCTGATTCATCGTGGGCTCGTGCTTGGCATCATGGAGGGCATCAATCGGGAAAGCGGATACGCAGTTGTGCGCTGGTGGGCACCGCCTGACAGGCAAGGATCCAGCCTTCGGCCAGATCGCCCGCGTCCAGTGCATCGTTGTGCAGCAGTTCGACCTCGCCGCTTTCCAGGGTGCACATGCACGAGGCGCAGCCACCGACACGACAGGCGCTGGGGGGGTTCAGGCCGGCGCGCTCCATGGCAGCCAACACGGTTTCGCCGCTGTCACAGGCCAGTTGGTGATCCTCGCCATCCAGGCGCACCGCCAACTGCGCGGCCACGGCCGCCTCGCTGCTGGTCACCAGGGGCAACTCGCCTTCGCCGGGCAGCGAGACGAAGCGTTCGACGTGCACCCGCCGATCCGGCATGCCGAGACTTTTGAGCGCACTGACCGCCGCGTCCATGAACGGGCCCGGACCACAAATGAACGCCTGGGCATCGATAAACGACCGCGCCAGCTCGGCCAGTTGGCCGACGCTCGGGATGCCCTGCACCGAATCGAGCCAATGGACGATTTGCAGGCGTTGCGGATGAGCGCTGGCGAGGTTTTTGAGTTCCTCCTTGAAAATCACCGAGGACTCATCGCGGTTGGCATAGATCAGCAGGACCCGGCCGGTTCCGGCGAGCAACGCCGAACGCAGGATCGACAGCACCGGGGTCACGCCGCTGCCGCCACCGAACAGCAGCAAGTCACCGTCAAGGCTGCGTGGCACGAACACCCCGGCCGGTGGCAGCACCTCAAGGTTCTGCCCGGCCTGCAACTCGCCGCACAACCAGTTCGACGCGCGTCCCTCGTGCACGCGCTTGACCGTTACTCGCAATGGCTCATCCAGCAACGGCGTGCTGGACAATGAGTAACATCGGGGCAGCCAACCGTCCTCGAAAGGGACGCGCAAGGTCAGGAATTGGCCGGGTTGATAGCGAAAACGTTCGCTTAGATGCTCGGGCACGTCGAACACCAGGGATCGCGCATCGGCGGTTTCCTCGATCACGCGCGCCACGCGCAGGGCAAGATAATTGTTCATAGGTCAGGTACTCATGACCACCTGGCCGTGGATCACGGACAGGTGGAAACCCAAGGGGGCGAAACAGGCTCCGTCGCCTCAGACGTAAGGGTCCGGGTTGGGCAGGCCGAGCATCACCGCGCCGTAGCTGCGCCCGTAGGCCATGTAGTTGTTGGCGATGTGTCCGCGCGCCTGGTGCAGGTCGCGGAACAGTCGTGCCACCGGGTTGGTGTTGTACAGACCCGAAGCGGCCATGCTGCGCAGCAGATCGTTGGCGCGTTCGGCGCAGATGTTGGTCACATAGGCCGACTGGTAGCGATACAACAGACGGGTCTCGGTGTCCGGGTATTCGCCGGCACGGGCCAGGGTCATCAGGTGCTCGTAGTTGCGCTCCAGCACCAGGCGCAGGCTATCGACGGTGACCATCGCTTCGGCCACGGCGGTCTGTGCCACCGGGTCCTCAGCGGTACGGGCGCCGTGCTTGCCGATGTGCTTGGCGGCATTGTCGCGGAACTCGTTGATCGCGCCCTGCAGGGCGCCGATGGCCGAGGTCGAGACGGCGCGGGAGAACACCTGGGCGAACGGGATCGCGTAGATCGGGTTGGTGTTGACCAGGCGCCCGGGTGTCGCTTCGAGGGTCCAATTGTTGGTGCGTTGCACACGATGGGCCGGGACGAATACATCTTCGACCACGATGTCATGGCTGCCGGTGCCGCGCAGGCCCATCACGTCCCAGTTGTGTTCGATCTGATAGTCGTGACGCGGCAGCAGGAAGGTACCGTGCTCGGCGGCCATCTCGCCATCGGGTGGCAGGATGCCGCCCAGGAACACCCACTGGCAGTGTTCGCTGCCGCTGGAGAAACCCCAGCGCCCGCTGATGCGGTAACCGCCCTCGACCACCGTGACCTTGGCCGCCGGCATATAGGTCGAGCAAATCAGCGCGCTGTGGTCATCGGCCCAGACTTCGCGCTGCGCCTCGATCGGGTAACGCGCCAGCTGCCAGGGGTGAACGCCCATCACACCGTAGATCCAGGCTGTGGACATGCACCCTTCGGCGAGGATGGTCTGGATTTCGAAGAAGGTGCGCGGGTCCACTTCATAACCGCCGAACGCCTTTGGCTGCAAGGCCCGCAGCAGGCCGGCGGACTGCAACTCGACGACGCTCTCCACCGGCACCTTCAAGTCCTTGTCGGCCTGCGCCGTGCGTGCCTTGAGTGCCGGCACCAGGCTGCGTGCCCGTTCAAGCAGATCACGTTCGTCCTGGGTCTTTTCTCGCATGCTGTGCATCACTCAATTCTCCCGATCTCACTGCGCCACTGCGCCAGTTGTGATGGATCATCGGATTGAGCGGGGAATCATTCATCGTCAAAGCGGACTAGGGGTGCTTTGGTGGACAGCCTACCGGGGTATTTACGGGGTACATATCCGTTGCTGCGGTAACGGCTACTTATGGTTTCGCCCTTACGGCGAGTCACTTTCGAAAAGCGCGAAAGTAACCAAAGCGCTCTTGCCCCACCACTCGGTGCCT
>NZ_JBYTEO010000112.1:0-10918 GCF_058791355.1 Pseudomonas sp. EB271-G4-1 | reverse complement strand
CCCCCCCCCCCCCCCCCCCCCCCCCCCCCCCCCCCCCCCCCCCCCCCCCCCCCCCCCCCCCCCCCCCCCCCAGGACCTCACCCGTTCAATGGCTCTGGTGGCGATCAGGCGAGGTACAGGATGACCAGGTCGTTGATCACCGACGGCCGGTCCTGGCCCACCACGTGGGTGGTGAGTTCCAGGGTCAGCTGGGTGCCACGGGCCGACAGATCGACCTTTTTCACCCGAGCCCGCGAATGGATGCGCGAGCCGGCCGGTACTGGCGCCGGGAAGCGCAGGCGGTCGGAGCCGTAGTTGACCTGGGTGGTGAAACCACTGATTTCGAAGCCCAGTGCCAGTTTCATCCGTGACTGCAGCACCTGCACCAGCGCGCCGTGGGCGATCGTGCCGCCGAACGGGCTTTGCAGGCGGGCGCGTTCCGGATCGGTATGGATCCAGTAATCGTCGCCCGACAACTGGGCGAAGGCGTCGATCAGCGCCTGGTCGACCACCACCACGTTGCTCCAGTCGCTGTACTGATCGCTGACCAGGGCCTGCAAGGCCGGTCCATCGTTGAGGTCGATCTGCCGCACTGGTGGCTGCTCCGATGCCACCGGCGCCGGTTCACTGTCCTGCGCCGGCAGCGACTCAAGGCTCGCCGCATCCTTGTCCACTCCGGTGAAACGCAGCAGGCGGTTGCCCTTGGCATCGACTTCGGCGAACACCGGCTGCAAGGCCATGCCGATGCGGATTTCGTCTTCTTCGAGGCCCACCAGGTTGGTGTTGATGCGCACCCCTTGGGCCAGCTCTACTACTGCCAGCTTCTGCGGCATTTCATCCATGAAATCGGGCAAGGTGGCAATGCGCGTCACCGTGTAGCTGTAAAGCGTCGCGGCGCCGTCGACGTCGCGCCAGGCCAAATCATGCTCCAGGCACACCGGGCAATGCCGACGCGGGTAGAAATTCCAGTGCGTACAGGCATTGCATTGCTGGATCAACAGGCGGCGAGCCTTCAGGCCCTCCCAGAACGGTGCGGAGATCTGCGTCGCGACGGGCATCGGTTTGTTGTTGGACATGTGCTTATGCTCCCTGAAGTATCAATGCGCCCTGCTCGCTCATCACGCCGCCGGTGCCGGAGACGTAGACGCTGTCGCAGCGCCCCAGTTGGCGCTCGCCGGCAGTGCCGGCGATCTGCGTCACCGCCTCGATCACCTGGCTCATGCCACCGGCCGAGGCCGACTGGCCGAAACTGAGTTGCCCGCCGTGGGTGTTCATCGGGAAGTCGCCTCGCCAGGTCAGGTCGTGTTCACGCACGAAGGCCATGCCCTCGCCCTTGCCACAGAAACCGGCGTCTTCCAGGGTCAGCAAAGTGGTGATGGTGTAGCAGTCGTAGATCTGTGCGGCATCGACGTCCTTGGGCTTGAGGCCCGCCATGGCAAAGGCCCGCTCGGAAGCCGGGCCAATCGGCGTGCGCAGCATGTCCTCGGCATACGATGGCGACTTGAATGCCAGGTGCTCGCCAAAGCCGGTAATGAAGGCCGGGCGTTTGCGGGCCCGTGCCGCCACTTCCTTGTTGGTGATGATCAGCGCGGCGCCACCGGCCACCGGCATGACGATCTCGAGGACGTGGAGAGGGTCGGCGACCATTTTGCTCGCCAGGACCTGCTCGATGGTCAACGGCTGGCCATAGAACATGGCTTGCGGGTTGGCCAAGGCATTGGTGCGCTGGTCGACGGCGATCTTGGCCATCGCCCGCTGGTCGTAGTCGTACTGAGCGGCATAACGCTGGGCGATCATCGCGTAGCCGGTGTTCTGGCCCATGTGCCCATAAGGCAGGTCGAACTCGGCTTCAGGCGCGCCAAACGCGGTGCTGTGTCCGCCGAAACGCATGGAGCGGGCCATCCAGCCGGGATCTTCGTCGGGTCCCAGCGGCGCCATGCGCGCAGGAATGACGCACAGCACGGCCTGGCACAGCCCCAGTTCGATGGCGGCGGCAGCGCGCCAGACCATGCCTACCGAGGTGCATCCACCCAGGTCCACCACTTCGGCGAAGTTCAATCGCAGGCCCAGGTATTCGGCGGCCATCGCCGGTACGAACACCGAAGCCTCGTGAAAGTGCGGGCCGTTGATCACCAGCCCATCGAGGTCCGAGGCCTTGAGACCGGCATCGCGCAGGGCCTGTGCCGCCAGGTCGGCGACTTGCTCGAGGTGAAACATCTTGGGCGCGGTCGAATATTTTTCCGGTTTGTATTGTGCGCTGCCAACGATGGCCGCATGCCCTTTGAGTCCCATAGTGCCTCCATGCCGAAGCGTTCAGCTGCGGCCTATTCCAGGTTGTGTTGAAGCTCCGGGCGCACCACGGCGACCCGGATCTTGGGGGGTCGATCAGAAGGTGTATTTCATCGAGAACGTGGCGTAGTCGCGGTCGGCGAACGGACGGTCGATCGGATCAGCTGCACCCAGATAAGAGATGTATCTCAAGCCGAGTTCCAGGTTGCCCAGGTACTTGAAGGTCGTGCCCGCGCTCAGGCGTCGGTCACCGGCGACGCCGGAGATGCTTCCGGCCATGGGCGTGGAGCCGCTGAAGACGTTGGAGAAACTGAAGGGGACTTCCAGATCCCAGCCTTGGAAAACTCCCGGATAACTGAACGATGCGCCCACGGTGTAGGCGCTGGAAGACTTGGTGCGGTAACCCGCGGCTGTGCTGTAAGTGTAGTCATCGGAAGAGGCCACTAGAGGTGCCAAGGAGGGTAATAGGTTCACGCCTTGCAGGTTCGGCGCGGCCGAAGTGGATTCGACACTGTCGACCTGCACGCGGATGACTTCGGCCGTCAGCGTTGTCTGGTTGGCCCAGGGACGGTCACCCAAAATGCGCACCGCCGACAATTGCATTTGCTGGCCCTTGCCCTTGGCCGGTACGGCGCCAAGTCCGGTATTGACCATCACCGGCGCACCGTCGCGGTACGACCATTCGGCGCCGACCTGGGTGTCGCCGATCTTGGTCGAGGCGCTGATGCCGGTCAGCTTGATGTCTTCGAAGTACTTGATCCGGTAGCCATTGCTGACGAAGGCGTTGAGGCCACCGCCCACTGGCAGCGGGTTGTAGCCGACCAGGGCGGTGGCCGGGTTCTTGTCGTGGTAGTTGACGTGGAACAGCGATAGCTCGAGGGCCGGTACCGGACGGTAGCGCATCTGCACGCCCCACTGGCCACCATCACTCGGTTCGTCGGTGCCGCGGTAGGCGATCTTCTGGCCGTTGGCGTAGATGAACTCGCGACCAGGCCCGACCACGTCGCTGCCCGACAGGTAGCTGCCCACTGGCGGCAGTTCAGTGCCCTTCCATTCATACTGCACGTACGCACCGAAGGTCAGCTGGGGGTTCAGTCGGAACGAGCCGGAGAACTGGCCCACCGGCAAGAGGATTTCCTTGACCTCGACACCCGGTTGCGAGGCTTTCACCGCGTCAGACGGGTTTTGTACGCCGTTGACCCCGGGGTAGAACAGGCTCTCGCCCCAGGATTCGATGTGCCGCCCGGCCTTGACGTCAAGCATGGTGTCGTTGTCAAAACGCCAGCCGCTGAACACATAGGCGTCGAGGAATTTACTGCGACCGCCGCTGTAGTAACGGGTGTCACTGGTGAATTCGTCGTTGCTGCCGCTCTTGTTCACGGTGGCGGGCGAGTCGTTGTCGTTCTTGCGGTGGTAGACATCGTCGTAGAAGGTACTGGCACGCAGCACGGCGCCGTAGTTGTCCTTGCGCAGGATCATTTCTCCCAGCGCGCCCACGCGGTTGGTGGTCAGGCTGCCACTGTCGAAGTTGCGGTTGGCATCGTCGGCGTTGACCGTCAGCAAGCGATCGCTCTGACTGCCGGTGCGCACGCCGATGCCATAGCTGGTGGTCACCGACCAGTCGATGGTCGCGCCGTTGTCGAACTCAAAGGTTTCGCCGGCCCATACCGGTGTGGACACCAGCGCAATGGCTGCGGCCAGGCTCGTGACCGGAAACGCGCTCGAACCGATGACCGTAGAGTTATTGTTGTTTTTGTTGATCACACTGATTCTCCTCAAGGGCAACTCAATGGCTGCCTGGAATGTTCAACACTGCTGCCGTGCCTTGCGCTCAAAACACCTTGGGCGGAGTAACAGCGCACGCTCCCCTTACAGCACTCCGGTAGCGATACCGCCCCCGGTCCTCTTCCCGCACCAGCGACCCTTCGGCCACCAGGTAGTTGGCATGGGCCAACGTTTCGCCAAGCGCCATCAGTTCGTCGAAACGACCCGACAGCCTGGGGAACAGCACAGCCATCAGTTCGAGCACGGTGCGCGGCTCGTCACAGTTGGCCAGCAGCAGCGCCAGATGCCCGCGGTGATGGGCCTCCAACTGATCCAGGCGCTGATGCAGATTGAAGAACGGCCGTTCGTGCGCCGGCAGCACCAACACGCTGTCGGGCAAGCTGCGCAACCGCTCGATGGAATCGAGCCAGTCGTGCAGCGGGTTGGCCAACGGCTCGGTGGCATGCACGCCGACGGTGGAGGTGATGCGCGGCAACACCTGGTCGCCGGAAATCAGCAGGCCGTCATCAGCGGCATACAGGCAGGCATGTTCCGGTGAGTGTCCGCGACCGATGACCACCTGCCAGGTGCGGCCACCGATGTGCAGGCAACTGCCTTCCTGCAAACGGCGGAAATGGTTCAGTGGCGCCGGCAGGAAATGGGCATTGCTCATCACCGCGAACATCTCGGCACTCTGTTCATCGCCGACGCCGGCCTTGCGGTAGAAGTCGAGAAAGTCCCAGCCCGGTGGCTGATCGGCGGGAAACTTGACGTGCAACGACTGGAACTCGCTGACGGTCATATACACCGGGCATTGAAAGCGCTCCGAAAGCCACGCGGCCACGCCGGCATGGTCAGAGTGAAAGTGCGTGCAGACCACCGCCAACAATGGCAGCCCGTCGCACACTTCACTGAACACCCGTTCCCAGACTTCTCGGGTCTGGTCGGTGTTCATGCCGGTGTCTACCGCCACCCAGCCATCGGTGTGACGCAGCAGATAGAGGTTGATGTGGTCCAGGCGAAACGGCAGCGGCATGCGCAGCCACCAAACGCCCGGCGCCACTTCGCGCACCTGCCCCGAATCGGGCGCCTGCGGCCAGGGATAACGCAGGCCGCCGCGCAGTTCGTGACCGTTGTCGTCGAGGTCAGCCATGGTTGGCCACCGAAAAGGGCGTGAGGCCGGCGCGCGTCAGGGCCTCTACCGAGTAGGGCACATAGGTGCGCGCCTGGTCGTCGCGAATGAACAGCGGATCGCTGCACAGGCTCGGGCAATAGCCCTGGCGTTGCAGATCGACCTTGCGCAGCTTGAAGCTGGCCGTCAGGTCTGCCGACTGGGTGACCCGGATGAACACCGGGGCCGCATAACGCGGCAGGCGCGCTTCGGTCAGGGCGTACAGGGCGTCGGGATCGAATGCCTGGCCGGCCTGCATCAGCACCGCGGCCATCCCGGCGCGGCCTTCATGGCCCGGCACCTGGACGCCATAGATATTGATCAGTTCCAGGCCCGCCAGGTCGCCCAGGGCGTCCGCCACTTCGAGGGTCGAAACGTTCTCACTTTTCCAGCGATAGGTATCGCCGATACGATCGACGAAATAGCAGTAACCGTTGGCATCCTCGCGCAGCAAATCGCCAGAACTCCAGTAGGCATCGCCCTCGCGAAACACATTGCGGCGGATTTTGCTCTCGGTCGCCTCCGCAGAGGTGTAACCCTCGAAACGCCCACCACCGATCTCAGGGTGATCGACGATAAAGCCCATGGCCTCGCCAACCTCGCCCACTTCGCAGAGCTGGTAGAAACCGTTTTCGTCCCGTGGGTGGCAGTCGTTTTCGATGTCGTAGCGCACCAGCCGCACGTTGGTCTTGTTCCAGTCCGGCACGCGCCCGCAAGAACCGAAATAGTTGTCGACGTTGATCACCGCGGCATTGGCCTCGGTGGCGCCCCAACCCTCGAACACCTGGATCGGGCCGAAGCGCTCCAGCCAGCGTTGCCAGGAGTCGGGTGACAAACCGGCACCGAGCATGCAGCGCAGGCTGTGCTCGCGCTCGCCCGCTCGCACGGGTTGGTTTAGCAAGTAGCGGCAGATCTCGCCGATGTACTGGAAGATACTGATCTGATGACGCGCGACGTCCTTCCAGAACTCGCGCACGCTGAACTTGCGGCGCACTACGATGGCCGCACCGGCCCGCAACGCGGTAGAGGTCACCGACGTGGCCGCGGCGCCGTGGTACAACGGCAGGCAGCAATAGAACACATCCTCGCGGGTAGCTTGCAGGGTCACTTCCATCACATCGCCCGAGGACATCCAGCGCATATGGCTGTAGCGCGCCGCCTTGGGCAAGCCGGTGGTACCCGAGGTGAAGATCAGCAGGGTCGCGGCCTGCGCTTCGATGTGCGCGCGGATATCGCGGGGAAACGGCGTGCGCGGGGCTTTCTCCAGGCGCGCATCGAAATGCCCGTCGACGCCCTTGGGCAGCGGGCCACTCCAGGAATTTTCCGCGTCGCGTATCAGCCAGCACGGGAGGTCCGGAAAACCTTCGGTGGCCTGGATATTGGCCAGGCATTCTTCACCGATCACCAGCGCCTTGGCGTCGGTGGTTTGCAACGCATGCAGCAGCGGACGGCCGTTGACCTGAGTGTTGATGAAGGCCACCACCACCCCGAGCTTGACCAGGCCAAACCAGGTGCAGAAGAACGAGGGGCGGTTTTCCATGGCCAGGGCGCAGACATCGCCGGCACGCAGGCCATTGGCATAAAACGTGTGGGCCATTTGATTGGCCCGCGCATCGACCTCCAAGTAGCTCAAGGTCTGCTCGTTGTAGATCAGGAACGGGCGATCGCCCTGTTCACGCGCCTGGTGTTCCAGTCGGTCGGCCAGGGTGTAGCGATCGCTCGGCTTGATCAGCCCGGCGGCGGCCGAACGCTGGTCGAGCAGCGCCTGGGTTTGCTCCCGTGGCACGGGGTGGGTCGGCAGGACGCCGGTCAGGTCGTTCAGGTTCATTGCGCCACCTCCTGGGCGATCGCTTGATAGGCGGAGTAATCCGAGTAGCCGGCCGGGCCTGGCGTGTAGAGGGTCTTGCGGTCGAAACCACTGAGTGGCAGGCCCCGCTTCAAGCGCTCCACCAGATCGGGGTTGGCAATAAAGTGACGACCGAACGACACGGCAGCCCCCTCGCCCGACGCGAGAGCGGCGCTGGCCGAAAGGCCGTCGAAACCATCGTTGAGAATCAACGCATGGGGGCTGTGCCGGCGCGCCAGGGCGAAGGCATCGAGGTCAGCCAGGGGCGAGCGCATGATGTGCAGGTACGCCAGGCCCAACGGCGCCACGGCTTCACACAAGGCGGCCGCCGTCTCGGCCGGATCGCGGTCGTCGATGTCGTTGTAGGGGTTGCCGGGGCACAGGCGAAAGCCAACGCGGCCGGCGCCGATCGCAGTCGCCATGGCTTCGATCACTTCCTTGGCAAAACGCACCCGCCCCTTCGCGTCACCGCCGTAGGCATCACTGCGCTGGTTGCTGCCGGAGGCCATGAATTGCATCGGCAGATAACCGCTGGTGCAGTGCAGCTCGACACCGTCGAAACCGGCCTGACGCGCATTCAACGCGGCCTGGCGATAGTCTTCGATCACATCGCCAATGCCTTGCAAGGTCAGCGCCTGTGGCTCGTCGGTGTCCACCAGGCCCGCGGCATCGCTGAACACCTGGGTGCGCGCACGCAGCGCCGAAGGTGCCACCGTGGCGGCCCATGTCGGCTTGTTGTGCCGACTGGCGGCGCGGCCGACGTGCATCAGTTGCAGGACGATGCGCCCACCCTCGGCATGCACCGCCTCGGTGACCTGCTGCCAGCCGGCGATCTGTTCGCCGGTGTAGATGGCTGGGGTGCGGCAATAGCCCAGGCCGCTGGCGGACGGCGCGGTGCCTTCCGCCACGATCAACCCGGCACTGGCACGCTGGCGGTAGTACTCGACCATGGCGCTGCCGGGCACCGCATCGGCAAGGGCGCGACTGCGAGTCATGGGGGCCATGACAATGCGGTTGGCCAGTTGCAGTTCGCCCAGGGCGACCGGCTCGAACAAGACGCTCATTGCAATTCCTCAGCTTCTTATTGTTTTCTGGCGGCCTGAGGGCTTGCCACAGTGTGGGCAAGCGCTGGCACACCAGCGGATATGGGCTGAATGATTGATCGTGAGCGCGGGCGAAACATCGTCCGACAAGACTAGGTTCGCTATCGACAGGACGAACCCGATACCGCATCGTCTGTACGGTTCCGTAGGAGCCAGGCTTGCCGGCGAAAGGGACGCTGCGGTGTATCTGACACACCGCCTGTGGGAGCGAGGCTTGCCCGCGAAGAACGATGACGCGGTTTGGCAGATGTACCGAGGCGCCTGGTTCGCGGGCAAGTCGGATCGACCCCCGCTCGCTCCTACAGACGATCGGAACACCGCGGTGTCCCTTTCATACCGCGTCATCGTTCTTCGCCGGCAAGCCTGGCTCCTACGAGTGAACCGTTCCGGGGCGAAAAAGATGGTCTGAACGGACGATGAGAAAAAACCGGGACAAGCCCAGCATCGCGACAACTAGAACAAAACCGGGAGCACCCGCAGTGAACCAATCCACCCCCGTGACATGGCGAACGCACTATGCGTTGTTCGTGCTCGCCAGCATCTACGTGTTCAACTACATCGACCGCCAGTTGATGGCGATCCTGATTGAGCCGGTGAAGCTCGAATTCGGCATCTCCGATACCGGCATCGGCCTGCTTTCGGGCGTGACCTTCGCGGTGTTCTACACCGTGTTCGGCTTCCCGCTGGGGCGCCTCTCAGACCGCATCGGACGCAAGCCGGTGATCGCCTTCAGCTGTATCGCCTGGAGCCTGATGACCATGCTGTGCGGCATGGCCGGCAACTTCCTGACCCTGGTGTTGGCGCGGATCGGCGTGGCGGTCGGTGAGGCCGGTGGCACTGCGCCTTCGGTGGCGATGGTCTCGGACTTGTACCCGGCGAACCGCCGATCCACTGCCCTGTCGGTGCTGATGCTCGGTTCCAGCCTGGGGGCGATCGTCGGCTTGGGCCTGGGTGGCTGGATTGCCCAGCACCACGGTTGGCGCTACGCCTTCTTGCTGATCGGCGCACCCGGGATCTTCCTGGGCCTGCTTTTACTGCTGACCGTGCGCACGCCCAAGCGCGTAGTGCCGCAGGCCCATCTCGCGATGCAACAGGATGGCTGGCTCAAGACCCTGGTCGAGCTGTTTCGCATGCCCTCGTTCCTGTGCCTGGTACTCACCGGCGGCGCGGCGGCGATTGCCGGTTACGCGATTGGCACCTGGAGCCCGAGTTTCCTGATACGCTCCCACGGTCTCAACCTGCAGGAAGCCGGATTCCTGGTCGGTGTAGTGGGCGGTACCGGTGCGACCTTCGGCACCCTGCTGTGCGGCATGGTTACCGACCGCATGGCGCGTCGCGATGTCGGCTGGCAAATCGGCGTGCCGTTGTTGGGTACGCTGATCAGCATTCCCTTCGCCCTGGCGTACTTCCTCTGGCCCCAAGGCACGGCATTCCATATCGGCAACATCGCAGTACCCCAGGCGTTCCTGTTCTACAGCGCATTCGCCTTTTTCGGTGTGTGGTGGGCAACACCGTGCCTGAGCGCGATCACCCACCTGTTCCCGGCCACGCGACTGGCCCAGGCCACGGCCATTTTCGTCATGTCGATGACCCTGCTGGGCGTCGGTATCGGGCCGCTGTTCGTCGGCATGCTCAGCGATTTCTTCGTGCCGACCCTGGGCAGTGAATCCCTGCGTTATGCCCTGGCTTCGTCGGTGTCCATGCTGATGCTGGCCAGCGTATTCCTGGCCTTTGCACTGCCCCGTTATCGCCAACAGATGAAGAGCCCGGCTGCGCACCTTGCACCGGTCCGTGCCGTGACGGCCTGACCCTTTCCCGCACCATCGCGCCGCTGCAACCTCGCCAGGTTCCAGCGGCTTTTTTAAGGGTTCGTCATGCATTCCCGGGAAAAATGTATGAAGCATTACCTGTAGGAGCGAGCCTGCTCGCGAAAAACCTGATAGCACCGCGGGGCGTCAGGCTCCCCGCGTCATCGTTGACCTCCATCGCGAGCAGGCTCGCTCCTACAAGTATCGCGTTATCTGTTTTACCGGGATCGCGTGAAAAACGTTTTCTCATGAGGATCACCATGAGTACCAGCGCCGTACAGATCTGCAACCTGCTCTACCGTTACGCCGAGCACCTGGACAGCGGCCAGCTGGTCGAGGCCGCCGAGCTGTTTCGTCACGCCCGTATCAAGGTAAGCAGCCAGGACAAGTGCATTGATCACACCGCCCTGCTGGGGATCTGGCAGCAACGCATCAAGCTCTACCCCTGCGGCACTCCGCGCACCCGACACGTCATCAGCAACCCCATCGTCGACATCGATGAAGCCTCCGGAACCGCCACGGTTCGCGCCTGCTACACCGTGCTGCAGGCTACCGACACGCTAACCCTGCAACCCATCGCCGCCGGGCGTTACCTGGATGAATTCGAACGTGTCGACGGGGTTTGGCGGTTCAGCTTTCGTGATTATTCACACCTGGACATGATGGGGGACTTGCGCGGGCATTTGTTGATGTAGGCACGAAGGCGGCCTGACAGCCGGCCTGGTTACTGGCGTGTCCGCGATCCTCTGTGGGAGATTGTTGTCTGAGTACATATCCGTTGCTGCGGTAACGGCCACTTTTGGTTCCGCTTTTACAGCGGGTCACTTTGAAAAGCGCAAAGTAACCAAACGCTTTTGCCCCACCACTCGGTACCTCGCTAGGGCTCGGCATGCCAGAACGAAGGCATTGCTCCGTGGGTCGCCGCGATGGGCCGTCCCTGGCCCAGCGCGGCTAAACC
>NZ_JBYTEO010000111.1:0-11133 GCF_058791355.1 Pseudomonas sp. EB271-G4-1 | reverse complement strand
AGCATGCTCCGGGCGGCGTTCCGACGAAAAACCTGAGAGCACCACGGGGTGTCAGGCTTCCCGCGTCATCGTTGACCTCCATCGTCGGAACGCCGCCCGGAGCATGCTCGCTCCTACGGGCTTCTCCAAGTGACTCGCCGTAAGGGCGAAACCCTAAGTGGCCGTTACCGCAGCAACGGATATACCTCCAATCCAAACATTCAATCAAACCAGATATTTACGAAACCATCCCAGCGTCCGCTCCCAGGCCAGCTTCGCCGCCGCCTCGTCATAACGCGGCGTGGAGTCGTTGTGAAAGCCATGGTTGGCGCCGGGATAGATATAGGCTTCATAGGTCTTGCCGCCGGCCTTCAGCGCCTGCTCATAGGCGGGCCAGCCTTCGTTGATGCGCGTATCCAGTTCACCATAGTGCAGCATCACCGGCGCCTTGATCCGGGGCACATCCTTGGCGTGCGGTTGCCGGCCGTAGAACGACACGGCGGCGCCCAGTTCCGGGTAAGCCACGGCTGCCGCATTGGTGACGCCACCGCCATAACAGAACCCGGTGATGCCGACTTTTCCACTGGCGTCGGGATGCTTCATCATCCACTCGACGGCGGCGAAGAAGTCATTCATGAGCTTTTGCGGGTCGACCTTTTCCTGAAGTGCACGGCCCTTGTCGTCGTTGCCGGGGTAACCGCCGACCGAACTCAGGCCATCCGGGGCGAGGGCGATGAAACCGGCCTTGGCCAAGCGCCGCGCGACGTCCTCGATATAAGGGTTGAGCCCGCGGTTTTCATGGACGACCACCACCGCCGCGACCTTGCCGGCGGCTTTTGCCGGACGCACCAGATAGGCGCGCACCTGCCCGTTGCCCTTGGGAGAGGGGTAGGTGACGTACTCGGCGATGATGTCCGGGTCGGTGAATTCGACCTGTTCGGCAAGGGCGTAATCCGGGCTCAGGGACGCCAGCAGCGCACCAGCGGTCAAGCCACCCAGGGTGAACAGCGCGGCGCGGTCGAGAAATTCGCGCCGGTTGATCAGGCCATGGGCGTAGTAGTCGTAGAGTTCCAGCAGTTGCGGGGAAAAGTCTTTTGCAGTGAGACGGGGCATCGGTGCGCTTCCTCTTCGGCGGATTGATGGTTCTTGCAGCGACATGCCCTGTGGTCAACCGAGGCACTGCGCCCCGGCTTTCGCCACTTGTGCATCCTGCTCGGCCTTGACCCCGGACACCCCGACCGCGCCGATCACCTGGCCGTCGACCATGATCGGCACCCCGCCTTCGAGGGAGGTCAGCAGCGGGGCCGACAGAAAGGCCGTACGCCCACCGTTGACCATCTCTTCATAGCCTTTGGATTCACGCCGCCCCAGGGCCGAGGTGCGGGCTTTTTCCGTGGCGATGTAGGCGCTGATGGGCGGCGCGCCATCAAGGCGTTCGAGGGCCAGGGGATGTCCTCCGTCATCGACCACGACAATGGTCACCGGCCATTGGTTGGCCTGGGCTTCGGTGCGCGCGGCAGCGAGGATCCGGCTGATTTCGACCTGGCTCAGGACGGCTTTGCGGTTCATGGGCGTTCTCCAGTGGGCGTTATTGGGACAAGGCGTCTTCGACCAGTTCGATCCAGTGCCGAACGGGGGTGCGACCCGCGCCGTCGAGGTGCGACTGGCAACCGATATTGGCGGTGACGATGACTTCGGGGTAGCCGCTTTCCAGGGCATTCAACTTGTTGTCGCGCAGCTGTCGGGCCAGTTCCGGTTGGGTCAGCGAATAGGTGCCCGCCGAACCGCAGCACAAATGGCTGTCTGGAACAGTGGTGAGGTTGAACCCCAGGCGGATCAGCAGCTTCTCCACCGCGCCGCCGAGTTTTTGCGCGTGCTGCAAGGTGCAGGGGCAATGGAACGCCACGCGGTGGGCGTTGTGGATGCCCAGTTGTTCCAACGGTTCGTCGCGCAATACTTCCACCAGGTCCCGGGCCAGCGCGCTGACCTTTTTCGCCTTGTCGGCATAGGCTGGATCGCGTTCGAGCAGGTGCCCGTAATCCTTGATAAAGGCACCGCAACCGCTGGCGGTTTGCACGATGGCCTCGGCGCCTTGTTCAATACCCGGCCACCAGGCGTCGATGTTGTGCCGGGCCCGATCGAGGCCAGCCGCCTGGGCGTCCAGGTGATAATCCACGGCACCGCAACACCCGGCCTCGCGGGCCGGCATGACGCTGATGCCCAGCCGGTCCAGTACCCTGGCGGCAGCCACGTTGGTATTGGGCGACAGTGCGGGCTGCACGCAACCTTCGAGCATCAATACCTGCCGGGCATGGCGGGTGGCGGGACGCTGCTTGGGCACCGGGAGGTTGCGCGGCAGTTTGCCCTGCAGCGTACCGGGCAGCAGCGCGCGCAGTGTCTGGCCACTGTTGACCAGGTGTTTGAACAGGTCCGGATGCGGCACCAGCTTGCGCAGTCCCTCGCGCAACAGGCGCTGGCCAATCGGACGCGGCACCGCTGCATCGACCACGGCGCGACCAATGTCCAGCAAATTATGGTAATCGACCCCCGAAGGGCAGGTGGTCTCGCAGTTGCGGCACGACAGACAGCGATCCAGGTGCAGTTGGGTCTTTGCCGTGACTTCGTTGCCTTCCAGCACCTGCTTGATCAGGTAGATGCGCCCGCGCGGGCCATCGAGCTCATCGCCGAGTAACTGATAGGTCGGGCAGGTAGCGTTGCAAAAACCGCAGTGCACGCAGGTGCGCAGGATGCTGTCGGCTTCTTCGGCGCGGGGCAATCGGCGGGCGCGTTCGCTCAAGGTGGTCTGCATGATTCATAACTCCGCGTACAGGCGTCCGGGGTTGAAGATGCGCTGGGGGTCGAGTTGCTGCTTGAGGCTCTGGTGGTAACGCAGCAGCGCGTCGGGCAGTGGCTGGAAGGGCGTGTCCGTGAGCCCGTGGCTATAGCAGGTGACGTGCCCGCCAGCCTCGGCGACGACCTGGCGAATGAACGTTGCCCGGGCATCGGACTTGAGCCAGCGCTGGGCGCCGCCCCAATCGATCAGTTGCCGACCGGGCAGGGACAGGCGCGGTGTGTTGTTGGGCACGGACAGGCGCCACAGTGGCTGGTCTTCATCGAAGAACGCCAGGCGCTGTTCGTTGAGATCGGCCCAATACGAAGCGTCGAGCACCTCGCCACCCAGGCGATCGTGGGCCGCCGCCACCGAGCCTTCGCCGCCCTCGAGCCGCAGGTGCAGGCACTCGCCATCATGACAGGCGGCGCTGATTGGCAGCGGTTGCTGGCCCCATTCCGCCAGGCGCAGCAAAGCTTGCTCGACGTTCATTTGCAGGCTGATGCTCAGGGCCTGCCGGGGCTTGGGCAGGACCTTGAGCGAGACCTCGGTGATCAGGCCCAAGGTGCCGTAACTGCCGGCCATCAGGCGCGACAGGTCGTAACCGGCGACGTTTTTCATGACCTCGCCACCGAAACGCAAATGCTTGCCCAGCCCGGTAATCACCCGCGTACCCAGCACGAAATCCCTCACCGACCCCGACCACGGCCGACGCGGCCCGGACAGCCCGCAAGCGATCATGCCGCCGACGGTGGCGTCATCGCCGAAGGCCGGCGGTTCGCAGGGCAACATCTGCTGCGCGGCGTCCAGCACGCTTGCCAGTTCCGTCAGCGGTGTGCCACAGCGCGCTGTGATCACCAGTTCTGTCGGGTCATAGCGGACAATGCCCCGGTGCGATCGTGTATCGAGTATTTCCCCCGCCGTCACGCGGCCCAGGAACGCCTTGCTGTTGGCGCCCTGAATCCGTAGCGGCGTGGCGTTGGCCAACGCCTGGTTGACCTGCTCCAGCAGCGCTGTGCTGTCATCGAGATCAGCAGGTGGGTGCATCAGAAACGCTCCAGGTCGGGGAAGGGCAGTTTTCCTGCGTGCACATGCATGGCACCAAACTCGGCGCAGCGGTGCAGGGTCGGTATGTTCTTGCCGGGATTGAGCAGTCCGCCGGGGTCGAAGGCCGCCTTGACCGCATGGAACAGGGTCAGCTCATCGCTGTTGAACTGCGCGCACATCTGATTGATCTTTTCCCGGCCTACGCCGTGTTCCCCGGTAATGCTGCCGCCGACTTTCACGCACAGCTCGAGGATCTTGCCGCCCAGGGCCTCGGCGCGATCCAGTTCGCCCGGTGTATTGGCATCGAACAGGATCAGCGGGTGCATGTTGCCGTCGCCGGCATGGAACACGTTGGCTACTCGCAGGCCGTATTCGGCCGAGAGTTCGGCGATGGCCTTGAGCACGCCCGGCAGTTCACGACGCGGGATGGTGCCGTCCATGCAGTAGTAATCCGGCGACAGGCGGCCCACCGCCGGAAAGGCGTTCTTGCGTCCGGCCCAGAAGCGCACGCGTTCGGCCTCATCCCGGGCCTGGCGCACTTCGGTGGCGCCGGCCTGCTCGAGCACCTGGCGCACGCGGTCGCAATCGTCACGCACGTCGGCTTCGACGCCGTCGAGTTCGCACAGCAGGATGGCCTCGGCCTCCACCGGGTAACCGGCGTGGATGAAGTCTTCGGCAGCGCGGATGGCCAGGTTGTCCATCATCTCCAGGCCGCCCGGGATGATGCCGGCGGCAATGATGTCGCCGACGGCGTGGCCGGCTTTCTCCACGGAGTCGAACGCGGCCAGCAGCACCTTCGCGGACTGCGGCTTGGGCAGCAACTTGACCGTGACTTCGGTGATCACCCCAAGCATGCCTTCGGAGCCGGTGAACAAGGCCAGCAGGTCAAGGCCGGGGGAATCCAGGGCGTCGGAGCCCAGGGTCAGTTGTTCGCCGTCGACGGTGAGGGTGTCGACCTTGAGCAGGTTATGCACGGTCAGGCCGTACTTGAGGCAATGCACGCCGCCGGCGTTTTCGGCGACGTTGCCGCCAATCGAGCAGGCGATCTGCGAGGACGGGTCGGGCGCGTAGTACAGGCCGAACGGCGCGGCGGCCTGGGAGATCGCCAGGTTGCGCACTCCCGGCTGCACCCTCGCGGTACGGGCGGCGGGGTCGATCTGCAGAATCTGGTTGAAGCGGGCCATCACCAGCAGCACGCCTTTTTCCAGGGGCAAGGCGCCGCCAGACAGGCCGGTACCGGCACCCCGGGCGACGACCGGTACCCGGCGTGCGTGACACAGGCGCAATACGCCCTGGACCTGGGTGATGTCCCGCGGCAGCACCACCAGCATCGGCGTGGTGCGGTAGGCGCTCAGCCCGTCGCATTCGTACGGCTTGAGTTCTTCCTGCTGGTGCAGGATTTCCAGGTCGGGCAACTGCGTGCGCAAGGCCTGCAACAGCGCGGCCTTGTCGACCTCTGGCAGAGCGCCATCAACGCGTTCATCGTAGAGAATATTCATAGTCGTTTTACGATACTCCGTTCATGAAAGCCCGGGCGATTGCCGTAATGCTGGGTCACTGTAGGAGCGAGCATGCTCGCGATGGTCGTCAACGATAACGCGTGTTTACTGACTAAACGCAGCGTACTTGAGTCCATCGCGAGCATGCTCGCTCCTACAGTGAACAGCATTTGGGTGATTGCCCGGGTTGTCCGATCAATGGCCGCCCACCACCATATTGCTGAACGGTGCGACATAGGCCTGCAACGTCACCAGGCCGCCGACCAGGATCGCCAGGACGATCGAGTGGAAAAACACATAGCGCAGGATTTCCCCTTCATGGCCATACCAGCGGGTGGCGGTGGAGGCAACGACGATCGACTGGGCGTCGACCATCTTGCCCATGACCCCGCCGGAACTGTTGGCGGCGGCCATCAACACCGGGCTGAGCCCCAGTTGCTCGGCGGTGACTTTTTGCAAGCCGCCGAACAGCACGTTGGACGCGGTGTCCGAGCCGGTCAGCGCCACGCCGAGCCAGCCGAGCAGGGTGCCGAACATCGGATAGAAAATCCCTGTCGCGGCAAAGGCCAGGCCCATGGTCGCGTCCAGCCCCGAGTAGCGGGTGAGGAAGCCCAGGGCGAGCATCGCGGTAATGGTGACCAGTGAGTAGCGCACCACCCACAGCGTGCGTAGGTACTGGTGAACCAGCTGCGGGATGGAGTAGCCCATCAACAGCCCGCCGAGAATCGCCGACAGCAGAATGCCGGTGCCAGTGCTGGTGAACCACGTGAACTTGTAGATCGCTTCTTCGGTTTTCGGTGCAGGCACCACGGGCGGAACCTTTTCGATCTGCTGGTGAATCGTAGTGAAAGTCAGGACCGGGGCGAAAATCGGGTTGGCCTCGCGCAGCGGTTTACCCTGGGGATCCAGTTTGGCCGCGCTGGTGGCCGGATCGATCGCCGGGCGGGTGTCGAACATGTTCTTGAAGCCTTGGGTACCCCAGGCGAAAACGAAGACCGTGAGGATGATCCACGGCATCCAGGCGCGCATTACCGCGGGCTTGGCATCGCTGGCAAAGGCTGCGCTGGCGATCGGCTTTTCGTCATGCTCCTCGGCGATGGCCGAGTTATCGACGCGCCCGGACAGGGCGGCGGAGGTATGCACGGTGGCCGGTTTCCACACTTTGAGGAAACCCGTCAGGCAGGCCATGGAAATCAGCGCGGCGATCACGTCCACCAGCATCGGCCCGTGATAGTTGGACACGATGAACTGCGGGACGGCAAAACTGACCCCGGTCACCAGGATCGCCGGCCAGATTTCCAGCATCTTGCGCCAGCCGGCGAAGGCCCAGATCAGCCAGAAAGGCACGATTACCGAGAAGAACGGCAGTTGCCGTCCGACCATCATCGACAGCTCCATTTCATCGAGCCCGGTGACTTTGGCCAGGGTGATGATCGGCGTACCCAGGGCCCCGAAGGCCACGGGCGCGGTATTGGCGATCAGCGCCAGGCCCGAAGCGGCCAGTGGTGAAAAGCCCAGGCCGATGAGGATCGCCCCGGTCACCGCCACCGGCGTACCGAACCCCGCTGCGCCTTCGAAAAAGGCGCCGAAACAGAAGGCGATCAGCAGCAATTGCAGACGGCGATCGTCGGTGATCCGCGCCAGGGAGTCCTGCAGCACTTTGAACGAGCCGTTCTCGGTGGTCAGCCGGTGCAGGAAAATGATGTTCAATACAATCCAGCCGATGGGCAACAAACCGTTGGCGGCGCCGTACAACGCGGCCGACCCCGCCATGCCGGCGGGCATGCCGAAGGCGAAAATCGCGATCACCAGGGCCGAGGCCAGGGCGAGCAGTGCCGCCAGGTGTGCCTTGACATGGAAGAAGGCCAGGGCTGCGAGCATCACCACCACCGGCACGGCTGCCATGAGGGTCGAAAGCACCGGGTTGTTGAACGGATCGTAGATTTGCTGCCAGACCATGTTCCACCTCTGCTTTTTTGTTGTTGGGAGTGCAGCCCCTTGGGGGGGAGGTGGCCTCTAGTATAGGTGCCATTGCGCCGCTGTCAGGGCGCGGTGGCCGTCGCCTCGATCAGCGCTTGGCAGGCGGCTGAGCTAGCATTGCCGATAGGTCGAAACCAACTGTGGGAGGGGAGCAGCAATGACTGAGCGCCATATCGAGCACAAGGAGACGCTTTCGAACGGATGCAGCATCAAGGTCAAGGCCGAGATACTGAAGGACGGCTCATTGGGAATGTTCATCGGTGTTTACCGGCCGGACGGCTCGGTCATTGACGAAAACCACGATCCAAAACCCCATATGCTGGACATGGAAGCAGCGATGGACTGGGGAATTGACATTGCCAAGGGTATCGGCAACAGCCAGAGAACCTTGTAACGCATGGCTGGGGATTGGCGATGCGATATTCGCGAGCAGGCTCGCTCCCACAGGGGAAATTCGATCAACTGTGGGAGCGAGCCTGCTCGCGAAGCGTTTGATTTTTAATGCTTGAACATCACATGCCGCACAACGGTGTAATCCTCCAGCCCATACATCGACATGTCCTTGCCATACCCCGACAACTTCTGCCCGCCATGGGGCATTTCGCTGACCAGCATGAAGTGCGTGTTGACCCAAGTGCAGCCGTACTGCAAGCGCGCCGACAGGCGATGCGCGCGGCCGACATCGGCGGTCCACACCGAGGACGCCAGGCCGTAGTCGGAATCGTTGGCCCAGCCCAGCACCTGTGCCTCGTCACTGAATTTGGTCACCGACACCACCGGCCCGAACACTTCGCGACGGACAATCTCGTCGTCCTGCTGCGCATCGGCCAGCACCGTTGGTTCGAAGAAGAAACCGTTGCCTTCCACGGCCTTGCCGCCGGTGACCAGGCGGATGTGCGGCTGTGCCACGGCGCGCTCGACGAAGCCGGCGACGCGGTCGCGGTGTTGCGCGGTGATCAGCGGGCCGAGTTCGGTCGATGGATCGTCCTGCAAGCCGTACTTGATGCTGCTCACGGCGGCGCCGAGCTTCTCGACGAATTTCTCGTAGATGCCTGCCTGGGCATAGATGCGGCAGGCGGCGGTGCAGTCTTGACCGGCGTTGTAGAAACCGAAGGTGCGAATGCCGTCGACCGCGGCGTCGATGTCGGCGTCGTCGAAGATGATCACCGGGGCCTTGCCGCCCAGTTCCATGTGCATGCGCTTGACGCTGTCGGCGGTGCCGGAAATGATGTTCGCGCCAGTGGCGATGGAACCTGTCAGCGACACCATGCGCACTTTCGGGTGGGTGACCAGCGGGCTGCCGACGGTGGGGCCGCGGCCGAAGACCAGGTTGAGCACGCCGGCCGGGAAAATTTCCGCTGCCAGTTGCGCCAGGCGCAACGCGGTCAACGGCGTCTGTTCCGAGGGCTTGAGCACCACGGTATTGCCGGCGGCCAGGGCCGGGGCGATTTTCCAGGCGACCATCATCAGCGGGTAGTTCCACGGCGCGATGGAGGCGATCACCCCGACCGGGTCGCGGCGGATCATCGAGGTGTGGCCGGGCAGGTATTCGCCGCCGGCCGAGCCGCTCATGCAACGGCTGGCGCCGGCGAAGAAACGGAACACGTCGGCAATCGCCGGGATCTCGTCGTTGAGCGCGGCGCTGTAGGGCTTGCCGCAGTTGTCCGATTCGAGCTTGGCCAGCTCTTCGCCGTGGGCCTCGATGGCGTCGGCGAGTTTGAGCAGCAGCAGCGAACGTTCCTTGGGCGGGGTCTGCGACCAGCTATCGAACGCGGCATCGGCGGCGCGCACGGCGGCATCGACCTGGGCTTCGCTGGCCTCGTTGATTTCCACCAGCACGCGCCCTAGCGCCGGGTTGAACACCGGTTGGGCGGGGCCTTCGCCGGTGAGCAGTTGGCCGTTGATCAAGAGTTGGGTTTGCATGACATCGTCCTCGTCAGAACTGTTGTTATTTCCCCTGAAGAAACCGATTCAAACTGTGGGAGCGGGCTTGCTCGCGAAGAGGCCATCACATTCAATATTGATGCTGGCTGATGCACCGCTTTCGCGAGCAAGCCCGCTCCCACATTGATTCGGTTTCCACAGTGGGTATTGGGTTGTCAGATCGCTGGTTTGTTTACCGCAGCACCGGAAAGCTCACCACCCTTGGCCAGCGGCTTGGAAAACTTCCACGCATCCCCCGCCGGCGCCGTGCCCTTGTCGTAGGGCTTGCCCAGCAGCATGTAGACCAGGCCCGCACCCATCACCACCAGCGTGGTCAGGATCATCGAATAGTTGATGTACCAGGCTGCATCCGGCGAGCGCGGCCAGACCATGTTGACGATGGCGCACACGCCATAGACCAGTGCGCCGAGGTTCACCCAGAGGCCCCAGGCCCCGAGGGTGAACTGGCCGTTCGGGCGCCAGCCCTTGGCGCGGGCGATCAACGCGGCAACCACGATCAACTGGAAGGCGACGTAGATGCCGATCGCAGCGAAACCGACGATCGTGGCCACCGCATCGGCCATGAACATCCCCAGGCAGACGATCGCTGCCGGCACCAGGCCGCTGACCAGCAGCGCGAACGACGGCACATGGTTGGCCGACAGGCGCTTGAACAGCGAACTGCCGACGATCATCTCGTCCCGGGCATAGGCGAACAACAGGCGGCTGGCGGCGGCTTGCAAGCTCAGCACGCAGGAGATGAACGACACCATCACCACTGCCATCACCAGGCGCGAACCGATCGGGCCGAAGGCATTGGCCAGGATCGTGGCGACCGGGTCGGTGTCTTCACCGGCCAGCACTTTGGCCATGTCCGGCACCGACAGGATCAACGCCAGGCACGCGAACATCGCTGCCGCACCGCCGATGTAGATGGTCATGCGCATGGCCTTGGGAATGCGCTTGCCCGGGTTCGGGGTTTCTTCCGCGACATCGCCGCAGGCTTCGAAGCCGTAGTACTGGAACAGGCCAGCCAGGGAGGCCGCAAGGAAGGCCGGCAGGTACGAGCCGTTTACCTCAAGATTGAAGGTGTCGAACAGCACGCTGATCGGTTGATGACGCTCGAAGATCAGCAGGTAGCCGCCGACCAGGATCGCGCCGACCAGTTCGCAGAGAAAGCCGAACATCGCTACCCGCGCCAGCAATTTGGTGCCCACCAGGTTCAGCGCGGTGGACAGCAGGATGATTGCCAGGGCGATAATGATGTTGGCATCCGGGCCGGGATTGAAGCCGAGCATGATCGCCAGGTACGGACCGGCACCCACCGCAACCCCGGCGATGGTTGCGCATAACGCCCAGGCATAGACCCAGCCGACCATCCACGCCCAGCGCTTGCCCACCAGGCGACGGGCCCAAGGGTAGACACCGCCGGAAATCGGGAACTGCGATACCACCTCGCCAAAAATCAGGCAGACCAGCATTTGCCCTGCACCGATCAGCAAGTAAGACCAGAACATCGGCGGGCCGCCGGCGGCCAGGCACAAGCCGAACAGGGTGTAGACCCCGACGACGGGTGACAGGTAGGTAAAGCCCAGGGAAAAGTTCTCCCACAGACTCATGCTGCGATTGAAATCCGAGCTGTAGCCGAGGGCGCGCAGTTGTTCCGCGTCCTGATCGGCGCTGCTTGCACGCGTGTTGGATGAGCCACTCATGTTATTTCCTCATTATCAATGGCAGTGGATTAGTGCTGGCGGGTTGACCCCGCCGTTGCTCCTGTGGAGCTTGTTGTTATCAGGTTGTCGCCGACCCTATGTGGGAGCGAGCCTGCTCGCGAAAGCGGCTTATCAGCCAACATCAATGTTGAAGGTGATGGCC
>NZ_JBYTEO010000110.1:0-12246 GCF_058791355.1 Pseudomonas sp. EB271-G4-1 | reverse complement strand
CGGCAGCTCCTACACGGGAATCGGCATACACCTGTAGGAGCTGCCGCAGGCTGCGATCTTTTGATCTTCGCATGTCTCACTGCGTCGCAATTTGCGACGTCAGCTCACCTCCTTTTCATTGGTCAATAACCCGCAAGCCCCACCAAATCGATGTTTCACCCAAATAAACACAACTGGCACAGCCATTGCGAAAGACCTCGCCACACGAACAAGACGAGGTTTCATCATGTCGCTTCCCAACCTGCTTCCCGCCACTTCGGCATTTATCCAGCGCGCCCCGCGCATGCTCATCGGTGGCGACTGGGTCGAGGCCGCCGACGGCCAGACCATGCCCCTGCACAACCCCGCCACCGGCGAAGTGCTGTGTGTAGTGCCACGGGCCACACCGGAAGACGTCGACCGCGCCGTCCTCGCCGCCCGCCAGGCGTTCGATGATTCGGCCTGGACCCGCACTCGCCCACGGGAGAGGCAGAATCTGTTGTGGAAACTGGCCGACCTGATGCAGCGCGATGCCGAGCTCCTGGCGCAGCTGGAATGCCTGAACAACGGCAAAAGCGCGGTGGTGGCGCATGTGATGGACGTGCAGTTGGCCATCGATTTCCTGCGCTACATGGCCGGTTGGGCGACCAAGATCGAAGGCTCCACGGTCGACGTGTCGGCGCCGCTGATGCCCAACGACCAGTTCCACAGTTTCATCCGCCGCGAAGCGGTGGGCGTGGTCGGCGCCATCGTCGCCTGGAACTTCCCGCTGTTGCTGGCCTGCTGGAAACTCGGCCCGGCCCTGGCCACCGGCTGCACCGTGGTGCTCAAACCCGCCGACGAAACCCCGCTCACCGCGCTGAAGCTCGCCGAGCTTGTGCTCGAGGCGGGTTACCCCGAGGGCGTGTTCAACGTGGTCACCGGCACCGGCATCACCGCAGGCTCCGCGCTGACTCACAACCCGTTGGTGGACAAGCTGACCTTCACCGGCTCCACCGCCGTGGGCAAGCAGATCGGCAAGATCGCCATGGATTCCATGACCCGGGTGACCCTGGAGCTGGGCGGCAAGTCGCCAACGGTCGTGATGGCCGATGCCGACCTGAAAACCGCCGCAGCCGGTGCCGCCAGCGCGATCTTCTTCAACCAGGGCCAGGTCTGCTGCGCAGGCTCGCGTCTGTATGTGCAGCGCAAGCATTTTGACAATGTGGTGGCGGACATCAGCGATATCGCCAACGCCATGAAACTGGGTAACGGCCTGGACCCGAGCGTGGAAATGGGGCCGTTGATCTCGGCACGGCAACAGGCGCGGGTCTACGGCTACATAGAAAAGGGCCGTGAAAGCGGCGCGACCATCGCCTGCGGTGGCGAGCAGTTCGGGCCGGGCTTTTTCGTCAAGCCGACGGTGATCGTCGACGTCGATCAAAAGCATTCGCTGGTGCAGGAGGAAATCTTCGGCCCGGTACTGGTGGCGATTCCCTTCGATGACGAAGCCGATGCCCTGCGCATGGCCAATGACAGCCCTTATGGGTTGGGCGCGAGCATCTGGTCCAATGACCTGGCGGCGGTGCACCGGATGATCCCACGGATCAAGTCCGGTTCAGTGTGGGTCAACTGCCACAGCGCCCTGGACCCGGCGCTGCCCTTTGGTGGCTACAAGATGTCGGGGGTGGGGCGAGAGATGGGGTATGCGGCGATCGAGCATTACACCGAGTTGAAGTCGGTGTTGATCAAGCTCTGACCCACTGATCGTTCCCACGCGCAGCAAAGGAATGCATCCTGTGACGCTCTGCGTCACCTCCAGAAGCGGAACGCGGAGCGTCCCTGGCGGCATTCCCACGCAGAGCGTGGGAACGATCAGTGCGCTGGTTTGAAACCCTGAGCCAACAACCAACTCCTGACCATCCTCCCCTGCTCTACAGTCAATCCAGCCAGCGCTTGTTCGGCAGGCTCGGTCCGCAACTGCCGCACCAACGGCGCCAACTCCACCCCCTGCACATGCCAGATCCCCAACGGTTGATCCGCCGTGATCACCACCTCGGCCTCATCGACAAACCCGTTACGCAGCACCGGCGCCCGCTCGATCCGCAGTGCATTGAAATCCGCCTCGGCATGGGCCACCTCGGCATCCGGCCAGTGCCGCCGCGCCTGCCAGAACGGCTGATCGACCCAACGCTGTTCATCGGCATAAAAATCCCGACCTATCCGCGCAAACCGGAGAAACAGCTGCTCCACCCGCTGTTGATGAAAACGCCGGGCCAGCGCCGCTCGTTCGGGTTTGCGCAACAAGGTGTTGATCACCGTCGGCGCCTGCAACGCAGAGGACAGGGATTGGAAGATGCCGTTGCCCGACAACGGGTCGACCGCCATCGCCGCATCACCGACCCGAATCCAATTGTCGCCGCACACCTGCGGGCTGAGAATCGCCGTGCTGCTGCGGGCATGCAACTGCAAATCAACCTCGGGGTCGGCAGCGAAAAACGCCTGGGCGAGCGACGATGCCTGGCGCCGCTGTCGACAGTACTCGAGCAGTTGTGCCTTGCCCGGCAGAGCGGCGCTGGCCACATCCACCGTCCATTGCCAATAACACTGGCCGTCGGCCCGCCGCGCCATCCATGCCCAGCCATCCTCAAGGCTTTCCACGGCGCTGGCGGTGTTGCCCGGCGTGCCCTGCCAGCGATTGAGCAGGCTGACCGTCTCCGGCCCGCGCAAGCCTTTGCCCAGGGCGGGCGCCTGGCGGCCACGGGCTTCCACCAGAAAGTCCGCAATCACTGCCTGGCCACTGTCAATCTCGATTCGATGACCACTGGCGACTGCCTGGACCGCCAACACCCGACCCTCGATCAGCTCAACACCGGCCAGGCGCAAGGCTTCGCGCAGGCCGCAGTCAAAGGTCGGACGGTCGAGCAGGAACTCGACGTTCTGCGCGTGCTGCTGGCCGTTCCAGTTCACCTGCCGTTGAGAGGGCAACGTCGCCTGCGCCAGCGCCTGTTGCAGTCCGGCGCCGCGCAACGCCTCCAGCACCCGCTGGGAAACACCTTCAAGGGCGGAAAAACGCCGCCATTCGCTGACCAGCGTAACGGCATACCCCAGTCGTCGCAGCCCCAGTGCTACTGCCGCGCCCGCGGGCCCGGCGCCCAGGATGACGATCGCGGTCATGGCCCGATACGCCGTTCAGGGCCACGGTAACGGGCGTTGTGGCGCAGATATTCGACGACCTGTTCATTGCTGGCGTCGGGATTCGCCACCAGGAATGCCGCAATGTGCCCGCTCAACGCCGCGCAACCGAGACTGGCGCCGGACTGCCCCGGATAAGTACCGTGCACGCACGCGCCGAAATCCGCCTGGGCACTGTCGAGCCATGACCATTCGAGTTCGGCGCAGCGCGCATCGCCGGTCACCCGCAGCACCTGTGGATAATTCGCCGGAAACACCCCTTCACCCTGGGCCGGGCTGGACGCGCACAGCAATACGCCCTGGCCCACCGCCAATGCGCAAGCAGCCCGCAACAGGTTGCGATCCTGGCGCAAACCCAGGCTCAGATTGATCAAGCGCACGTCCTGCGCCACCAGCCAGTCGATGGCCGTGGCGATCTGCAAGGCGCTGGTCACCCCGCGTCGGTCGAATACTTGCGCCACGCAAAACAGTGCCGAGGGTGCACGCCGGCCGATGGCTTCGATCACAGCGCTGCCATGGCCCAACGGATCATCACGCAAGTCGCTTTCGCTCAGCCCGTCTTCCACCAGGGAAAAACGCCGCCCGGCGACGACCTGCACCCGTTGCGCGGTCGAGTGACCGCTGTCCACCACACCAATGCGCAGCTCAGGATTCATAAGGCTCAGGCCTCATGCAACAGCGTTTTCGACACCAGTACGCCGTCGAGCAATTCAAAGCGCAAATCGGCATCGGCCAGGGTCGAGGGACGATGGCTGATCAGGATGCGCGTGCGCCCGGCAAACAGGCGGTCGATGGCTTCGATCACTTCGCGCTCGGTGGCTTCGTCCACCGCCGAGGTAGCTTCGTCGAGCACCAGGATCAGTGGGTCCTGCAACAGGGCGCGGGCAATGGCAATGCGTTGTTTCTGCCCACCGGACAACTGCTGGCCGCGCTCCCCCAACGGACTGTCGAGGCCTTCGGGCAAGGTCGCGATCAGGCTGTCGAGTTGCGCCAGCCGCGCGACGTCGGCGATCGCTTCACGGCTGGCGTCGGGCACGGCGTAGGCCAGGTTGTCGGCCAGGCTGCCGCGAAACAGCACGATGTCCTGGCTGACCACGGCAATGCGCCGGCGCAACTCGAACAGGTCGAGTTCGCGCACATCCACGTCCCCCAGCAGCACCCGCCCGGACTGCGGGTCGTGGTGGCGTTGCAGCAGATCGATCAGGGTCGATTTGCCAACCCCGGAGCCGCCGCTCAGGGCGACTTTCAAACCGTAGGGAATCCGCGCCTCAATGCCTCGCAGGGTGGTCGGGCGACCGGGATGACTGAAGTGCACGTCATCGAAGCGCAGCTCGCCAGAACCCGGCATCGTTTTCGGTGTTTCGGGGGTGAGTACGGTGGCTTCCTCGCCGCGCAACTCCATCACCCGCCCGAGGCTGACGGTCATGCGCTGAATCGCCACATAAAGCCCCAGCAGACTCTGGACCGGCCCGACGGCCATGCCCAGGTAAGTGGAAAACGCGATCAATGCGCCCAATTGCCAAGTGCCCTGCACGACCCAATACCCGCCAATCAGGAACGCACAGGCGCGCGACAGCGAGGTCAGCGTGCCCGGCACGGCCTGGGTGAAAAACTCGGTGACCTGCAGGCGCAGCAACTGGCTCATGTAGCCCTGGCCCAGGCTCTCCAGTCGTCGCGCCTCGCGCTGTTGCTGGCCGGCAGACTGGATGAACTTCATCACCGGCAGCGTCTCGACCATGAACGAGGACATGTCCGCCGAGCGCTCACGCAACTGCCGCACATCGCGCTCGACCTTGCGCCGCATCCAGCGCAGCCACAGCACGTCGAGGGGAATCAGCACCAGCGCCAGCAGCGACAGTTTCCACGACAGCGTCAGCAGCATGGCCACGGCCACCACCAGGCCGATCACGCTGGACACCGCCGAGAATAATGAATCCACGGCAAAGCGCTGGATCTCCGCCACGTCGCCATCGAGACGCGACATCAGGTCACCGATGCGCCGCTGGCCGTAGAAGCTCGGTGACAGGGTCTGCAAATGCCGATACAGGTCATCGCGCAGGGCGAACAGCATGCGCCCGGACAAGCGCGTGTGCAGGTAACGATTGATCCCCGACAACGCCGTACCCAGCAATCCCGCGACGATCATCAACCCGGCGATCAACACCACCATCGGGAAATTGCGCGCCAGCAGGCCATCGTCGATCAGCAACTTGGTCAGCCACGGCTGCACCAGCACCAACGCCGAGGCACAAACCGACAGCCCCAGCAGCCCGGCAATCGCCAGACGGTGCGGGCGCACAAAGCTGTATAGCCAGCGTAATGCGGCTTGCAGGGCCTCGGGGTTCTGGCTGTCGATCAGCCGCACGATCAGGCGCTGCATCACGGGCGCAGCTGCTTGAGCTTGCGATACAAAGTCGCGCGGCTGATGCCCAGGGCGTCGGCAGCGGCCGAGACGTTGCCCTGGTGGCTGTCCAGGGACTGGCGGATCATCTCCAGTTGGTTTTCCCGGATACTGCCGGCCTGGGGTCGTTCGCCGGCGTTGAGATCGTCGAGCATGCTGTCGGGCAAGTGATCGAGGGTGAGCACGGTCTCCCCCGGTTCGCGCATGGCCAGCGCGGTACGCAGGACCATCTCCAGCTGGCGGATGTTGCCCGGCCAGTGATAACCCTCGAGCAAGCGGTTCAAGTCGTCGTGCAGGACTACGTTCGGCGCATCGAGCCTGGCCAGCAGTCGGCCGACCAGCGCACTGAAATCCTCGCGCTCGCGCAACGCCGGGAGCATCACGCTGATGCCGTTGACCCGGTAGAACAGGTCCTCCCGAAAGTGCTTGTCCTGCACCAGGCGCTTGAGGTCGCGGTGGGTCGCGCAGATCAGCGCGACGTCGATGTCCTGCTCTTCGCCGGCGCCCAGTGGCGCGACCTTGCGGTCCTGCAGTACGCGCAGCAGGCGGGCCTGCAAGGCCAGCGGCATGTCGCCGATTTCATCGAGGAACAAGGTGCCGCCGTGAGCCTGTTGCAGTCGTCCGACCATGCCGCCGCGGCGCGATCCGGTGAACGCGCCCTCGCGGTAGCCGAACAGTTCCGACTCGATCAGGCCTTCGGGGATCGCCGCGCAGTTGACCGCGACGAAGGGTTTGTCGCAGCGGCTACCGGCCATGTGCAGGGCGCGGGCAATGACTTCCTTGCCGGTGCCGGTTTCCCCCAGGAGCAATACCGGCAACTGGTTGGCCAGGCCTTGTCGGGCCATGCGCAGGGCACGGGCATAGCGGGCATTGCTGCCGGCCAGGGCTTCCAGGTCCGGTTGCGCCTTGGCGGTTTTGGCGACGCTGCGTGGCGGGTTACCGACGTTGATCGAACGTTGCGGCGCGCGCAGGGTTTTGTAGAAGAATTCGCCTTTGGCGGTCTGCAGGCTGCCGACGCCGCCCTGGTGCAGACGTGCCAGCAATTGCAGGCCATCGACGCCAAGAAACTCTTCGCAGCGCCGACCGACCAGCACTGAACGTTCGGCATGCAACAACTGACAGGCCTGTGCGCTGACCGCAAGGATCTGCCCACCCAGGCTTACCGCCAGCAGGCCCTGCCATGGCGACTCGAGGTACTGCCGGCGACTGTGGAACGCCAGGACGATTTCGTCCGGATAGCTTGCGTTGAAGACGCGGCTCTCGATCTGGCTGACGGCCATGGCCAGCAGCGCGGTGCTGTCATGGGCGCGGCCCAGCGGGCCTTCGCGGGTCAGGTCGAGGACGCCGAGGATGTCGCCCTGGGGGCAATGGATCGGCACCGACGTGCAGGAAAAGTCACTGAGGCGATCCAGGTAATGTTCGCCGCAATCGATCAGGGTTGGTCGGGCTTCGACCAGTGCCGTGCCCAAGGCGTTGGTGCCACGCGCGGCTTCGCTCCAGCAGGCGCCGAGGGTGATGTCTTGCAGGCCACTGCCCTTGAGGCGGTCGGCGCGACCTTCGACGGCAAGGATGGTGGCGTCGGAGTTGGCGAGGATGATCAGCCCTTCCTTGCCTTGGCGTTCGGCCAGGTAATCGATCGCCGGTAACGCTGCATCGATCAACAGGCGATTGCTCGCCAGCAATACGTCGACGCTGGCACTCGATTCCAGCGCCAGCTCATGCTTGGCATTGAAATGCACGCCATGGCTGAGGCTGCGCCGCCAGGAAGCATCGATTTCCGCGCGCAGGACGCCGTTCGGGACTTCGCCTTCCAGATGCAGTTTTTCCCGGGCCAGCCGGGCTTCGCGGTGAAGTTTGGGGGAGTTTGTTTTTATTAGCGTCATCAAGCGCTCCGGGTCGTCCGCCCTTGCGCCTTCATACGTCGGCGCCCTGGAGCAATCTTTACGTTAACGTAAGGGCGATGGCAAGTGCCGCATGGCGCTTGTGTTCCGGCAGGTGGATCGGGGCATCGTTCTTCGCTGGCAATCCAACTCCCACAGGCTCGCGTCGCTCCCAAGTTTATGACTCAACTCGGTCACTGTGGGAGCGGGCTTGCCCGCGATAGCCATGGAGCAGACACCGAAAGACTCAGCGCTGCCAAACTGTCATCGATTGCTAACTCCCTGACGCCCAATGAGAAGCAGACAACCTGCGCGTGACGATACTGGTTTGCTCATCGAACAGTGACGCGACACGTCTAGCCCGATACCTCTGAGCCCTGATGGGGGCTCTCGGTTGCATCTCAAAAAAACAATCAGAGAGAGCGCAGAATGAAGTTCAGTTTTGTCGATAACAGCAAGCTTTCCCGACGGCGCGTTCTACGCGATGCCTTCACCCTGGCTTTGGCCGCCTCGCCCTTGGCCAGCTTCGCCAGGGCAACCGGCGAAACCGCCGAAGAAGTGACCTTCGCGGCGGGTCCACGGCCGCTGGTGCAATACCCGCAAAAACGGCCGTTGACCCTGGTGACCACTCGCCCACCGCACCTGGAGACGCCTTTCGCAGTCTTCAACGAAGGGCCGATCACGCCCAATGACGCGTTTTTCGTGCGTTATCACCTGGCCAATTTCCCCACCAGCATCGATCCGGATACGTACCGTCTGACCGTCAAGGGTGCGGTCGACACTCCGCTGTCACTGTCCCTGGCAGAGCTCAAGGCTCTGGCGCAGCCGGTAGAAGTGGTGGCCGTCAATCAGTGCTCGGGGAACAGCCGAGGTTTCTCGATGCCGCGCGTATTTGGTGCTCAGTTGGGCAATGGTTCGATGGGCAATGCACGCTGGATAGGGGTGCCGCTCAAGGCCGTATTGAAAAAGGCCGGAGTGAAAAACGATGCCAGGCAAGTGACGTTCCGCGGCCTCGACAAGCCTGTGTTGCCAAGCACGCCGGAGTTCATCAAGGCACTGGACATCAGCCATGCCATGGACGGTGAACCCATGATCGCCTGGTCGATGAACGGCACCGACCTGCCCTTCCTCAACGGTTACCCGATACGTTTGGTAGTGCCCGGCTATTTCGGCACGTACTGGGTCAAGCACCTGAGCGAGATCGAAGTGCTCGACCATGTTTACGACGGCTTCTTCATGGCTAAAGGTTATCGAGTCCCGGATAACGATTGTTTCTGCATCGCCCCCGGCACCACGCCGACGCAAACCCGGCCGATCTCCAAGCTACCGGTGCGCAGCTTCATCACCAGCGTTAAGCAGGGCGATGTGTTGCCGTTGAATAAAAGCGTGGTGCTCAAGGGCATTGCGTTCGATGGCGGTGCCGGGGTCAACAAGGTGGAAATATCCATCGACGGCGGAAAAGTCTGGCGTGAAGCCACCCTCGGGCAGGACCTTGGCCGTTTCTCTTTCCGCGAGTGGACGCTGGCAATCACCTTCACCAGCAAGGGCGCCACGCAGTTGATGGTACGAGCCAGCAACAGCGCGGGCGAGACGCAACCGCTGCAAGCCGACTGGAACCCTGCCGGTTACCGCCGCCACGTCATCGAAACCAGCCACGTGACCGTCGCTTGAGGAGGGCTGCATGAAATCCATGAAATTCATGACCCGCTGGCTGTGCGCGGCGCAAATTTTCCTGGCTGGCATGGCCAGCGCAGCGCCACTGTCGATCACCTTGCCGCCCGAAACGGCTGCGTTCAAACCCAGTGCGCTGCCCGGCTACCCATTGGCCCAGCAGAAATGCTCCACCTGCCATTCTGCCGATTACATCAGCTTCCAGCCTCCGGGCATGAGCCTGGCGCAGTGGACGGCAGAAGCGGGCAAGATGCAACACGTGTACGGTGCGCCGATCAGCGATCAGGACGTGACCATTATCGGCGCCTACCTGGCGGCCACGTACGGCAGTGCAAAGGCGAGCGATGCCGATGTGCAAGCCGCCTCGAATCCGTCGGCGGGCCAACCCACGCCAGCCCCTGTGGCAAAAGTCGACGCCACGGCCTTGCTGCAGAACAACGCGTGCCTGTCCTGCCATGCGATCGATCACAAGGTCGTCGGCCCGGCTTATAAAGATGTGGCTGCCAAATACGCCAACGACCCGCAGGCACTAGCCAAGGTTACGTCCAGCATTGCGCACGGCGGTAGCGGCAAATGGGGGGATATCCCGATGCCACCTTTTGCGCAGTTAAGCCCGGAGAATCTGCACAGCCTGGCGACGTTCATCCTGCACCAGTGAGCCGGCCGTAAGACAGCCGACCTGATTACAGGTCTGGACGCAATCCATTGCAGGAGCAAGCTTGCTCGCGATGGACGTGAACGATACCGCGCCCTGCCTGGATGTGCGCGTTGTCTGGAAGTCCATCGCGAGCAGGCTCGCTCCTACAGAGGAGCGTGACCTGGATCACTCAGCTTTCCGACATTAGAGAACGCGACACAGGGCCTGACAAAGGATCGATCTTGAAGGCATGGTGGCATGGGATCATCCATGCCGAACGCAGGATTCAGACGTGAGGATCGCCCGGTACCTTGCTCGGCACTGCGTATTGCGGCTTGAGATGACCGTCCTGATCAAGTAGCCAGGCGTCCATGATCTGCCGCACAACAGGGCCGGCGACACGACCGCCGGCCTCGCCGTTTTCGATCATCACCGAAATCACGATTTGCGGATGTTCGGCCGGGGCGAAACCGACGAACAGGGCATTGTCGCGGTTGCGCTCGCGGGTTTTCTCGCGGTTATAACGCTCGCCCTGCTTGATCGCCACCACTTGCGCGGTACCACTCTTGCCGGCAATACGGTATTGCGCCCCCGCTGCCGACGCGCGGGCGATCCCGCGGGCATCGTGCATGACCATCTGCATGCCGTGGTTGACCTGCTCCCAGTCGCGCGGGTCCTTGAGCAGGATGTTCGGCATCGGATGCTCGTCTACGGGCGCGACACCGTCCACGGTCCTGGCCAGGTGCGGACGGTTCCACACGCCTTTGTTGGCGATCAGCGCCGTGGCCTGGGCCAGTTGCAGCGGCGTGACCTGCATGTAGCCTTGGCCGATGCCAAGGATCACGGTTTCACCAGGGAACCATGGCTGACGACGCGTGGCGCGCTTCCAGGCCTGGGACGGCATCAAGCCGGGAGACTCTTCGAACATGTCCAGCGAGACCTTTTCCCCGAGGCCGAACATGGCCATGTAGTCATGCAGCCGATCGATGCCCAGCTTGTGCGCGAGGTCGTAGAAGTAGGTGTCGTTGGAACGCATGATCGCCGCGTCCATGTCCACCCAACCGTCGCCGCTGTGGTTCCAGTTGCGGTACTTGTGATCGAAGTCCGGGAGTTGGTAATACCCCGGATCGAAGACTCGGGTCTGCGGCGTGACGATGCCGGCGTCGAGCCCGGCAATCGCGACTTCGGGCTTGATGGTCGAGCCCGGCGCGTAGAGCCCGCGCAGCACGCGGTTGAACAGCGGTCGGTCAATGGAATCGCGTAGCGTCGAATATTCCCTGGAGCTGATGCCGGTGACGAACAGGTTGGGATCGAAACTCGGGTTGCTGACCATGGCCAGCACTTCACCGGTCGACGGATCAAGCGCGACCACCGAGCCACGACGATCGCCCAAGGCGTGCTCGGCGGCCTCCTGCAGCTTGACGTCCAGGCTCAGGACGATGTTTTCACCGGGCACCGGGTCCGTGTGCTTGAGTACGCGCAACACGCGGCCCTGGGCATTGGTTTCAACTTCCTCGTAACCGACATGACCGTGCAGTTGCGACTCGTAGAATTTTTCGATCCCGGTCTTGCCGATGGATTGGGTGCCTCGATACTCGACCGTATCCAGCACCTTGGATTCTTTCTCGTTGATCCGTCCGACATAGCCGACTGAATGCGCGAAGTGTTCGCCCAACGGATAATGGCGCACGAACTGCGGCTCGACATCGATGCCCGGCAAGCGGAACTCATTGACCGCCAACACCGCGATCTGCTCCTCGCTCAGTTCATAGAACAAGGTTACCGGCACAAACGGGTGCCGCGCCTGTTTCATCGCCTTGTCGAACAGCGTGCGGTCTTCAGCCGGCAGGTGCAGCAGGTTGACCACTTCGTCCAGCTCTTGGTTGACATCGGAGGCGCGTTCGCGAGTGATGGTCAGGTTGTAGCTGGGTCGGTTGTCCGCCAGGACCACGCCATTGCGGTCATAGATCAAGCCACGGGTAGGCGTGATCGGCAGCACATGCACACGGTTGTTTTCGGAAATCGTGGAGTGATACTCGAATTCCACCACCTGCAGGACGTACAGGCGCACCACCAGAGCACAGGTAATGGCGCCGACTAACAAGGCGCAGGCCATCAGTCGCTTGTTGACCAGTCGCGTCTCTTTTTCGTGGTCTTTGATCGGAATCGGCTGAGGCATTTCTGTGGCAACTCTTTGGAAAAAAAACACCGATCCCTGGTTTGAAAACGGGCCGCTAAAAAAAACGAGCTGCACCATACCAAAACGGAGTGATCGCTTTCGTGTCATTTTCTTTAAGTGTGTAGGCGCGAGCATGCTCCGGGCGGCGTTTCGACGGTGGGCGTTAACGATAAGGCTGGGGCCTGATATACCGTGGCGCTCTCCGGTTCTTCGCGAGCATGCTCGCTCCTACAGGGGAAAAATCGGGCACAAAAACAAAACCCCTACCTGCATGCGCAGATAGGGGTTTTGGAATTTAATCTTGACGATGACCTACTCTCACATG
>NZ_JBYTEO010000109.1:0-12271 GCF_058791355.1 Pseudomonas sp. EB271-G4-1 | reverse complement strand
GGCAAAGCCTTTTGCTTCCTTTTTGCTGGGCCGGCACTCCGGCGTTTGAAAAAGGGAGTCGCCGTAAGGGCGAAACCCTAAGTGGCCGTTACCGCAGCAATGGATATGTACTCCGACAGAAAATTTCACACAGGCCCACCGGGCAAAAAAAACGGCGACTGCTGGTACAGTCGCCGTGAAAAACCAGTGTCATCGACACCGGTGGAGAACACCACCGCAGCTAGGAGCCAACTGCGGTGCGGTCCTCTGCCAGAAAACGATTTACGTCGGCAGTCATAGGCCCCAGTGCAGCAACAACAGCACCAGCACGACGAGGAACACCGTCTCCCCCACCATCAGCAGGATCGGCTTGATGCCCACCGCCGCCAGCTCCTTGAGCTGGGTCTTCATGCCCAAGGCACTGATGGACACCACCAGGCACCAGCGCGACAGCTCATTGATCGAGCCCTGCACCGCCGGGGCTATCCACCCGGTGCTGTTGATGCACGCCAGAATCAGGAAACCGACAGCGAACCATGGCAGCAACGGTGGCCGCTTGCCGGTCGGATCGGCGCCCTGCATGCGCGTGATCATCGCGGCGGTGACGATCACCGGCAGCAGCATGGCGACGCGCATCAGCTTGACCACTGTCGCCGTGTCACCGGTCTCGGTTGACATGCTGTAGCCGGCACCGACCACCTGCGCCACATCGTGGATGGTCGCTCCAAGAAACACCCCGGCCACTTGCGGCGACAGTTGCAGCCAATTGGCGATCATCGGGTAGACGATCATCGCCAACGTCGACAGCGCCGAGACTCCGATCACCGTGAACAGGGTCGCGCGTTCTTTCTGCGGGTGATTAGGCAGCGCTGCCGCCAGCGCCAATGCGGCCGATGCACCACAGATCGCGGTAGCCCCACCCGTGAGCATGCCGAACAAACGCTGAAAGCCCAGCGCCTTGGCCGCGATTACCGACACGCCGATGGTCACCACCACCAGGATCACCACCAGGGCCACCGGCTTCCAGCCCAGCGCCGCCATCTGTTCGAGGGTGATGCGCATGCCCAGCAGTGCCACGCCGATTCGCAACACGGTGCGTGCGGTGAACTCGATGCCGGCCTTGCAGACGCCATCACCGGCGAGGAAATTCAGGGCCATGCCCAGCAGCAGGGCAAACAGCATGACGGGCGCACCGTAGTGCTCGGACAAGAACGACGCGGCGGCAGCCACGATCAGACTGACGATGAAGCCCGGGGCCAGTTCGCGCGTGCGACTATGGATGCGGGTAAGAGCGATGGCGCTCATGGCGCGGACTCCTCAGGAACTATGACGATGAACGCCTGGCCGTCGATGATCTCGACCGGGTAGTTGTTGACTTTGACCTGCCTGGAATTGAGCAGGTAGCCGCTGTGCAAATCGAAGCGCAAACCATGGGCGCAACACTGGATCACCCGCCCCTCGAGACGTCCGCCACACAGCGAGGCGCCCTGGTGCGGACAGCTGTCGTCGATGGCAAACAGCTGTCCGTCGACGTTGAACAACGCCAGGCTTTTGTCCTCGAACTCGAACAGCGCCCGGCCACCGGCCTGCGGATGTTTGCCGACAGGTACGGGAATGCGCCGGGTCATGCCGGCTGCCGCTCGTGCTCAGGTTCCTTGAGCGCTTCGTTCATCGCGCTGAGCAGCGCCTGGGCAGGTTGTGCACCGATCACCGTTATGCGCCGGTCGAACTGGAAGCTCGGCACACCACTGGTCGCACCAGGTGATCCTGCAAACGGCGTGGCATCGCCCTTCAGGCAATCGAGCACAGCGTCGCTATCGAAACCGCAGGAGCGGGCGATGGCGAGCAAAGTCTCGTGGCACCCCAGGTTCTCGCGCTTGCGGAAGTAAGCGGCGAACAGCCGCTCGAGCAACATTTCACACTGGGCAGCATTGCCCAATGCGCTGATCCGCTCGAACAGGCGATGGGCATCGGCGGTGTTGGGCATCGTCTCGATCTGGGTCAGGTCGATGTTCAGTCCAACCGCCGCGGCAGCCCGTTGTACCTGGGCCTGACGCATGGTCATGGCGTCGGCATTGCCCAGGCGCTTGCGGTAGAAATCGGCGAAAGGCTCACCTTCTACCGGCAACTGAGGCAGCAACTGCACGCCATGCCACTGCGTGCTGATCTGCACATCCGGGTGGCGACTGCGAAACTGTACCTGCGCATGCTCCAGCTGGCGCTTGCCGATCAGGCACCAGGGGCAGATAAAATCGAAAAACACATCAATCTGTAGACGACGACTCACAACTTCACCTCTAACCCGGCTTGGCTGACGCGGTCAGGCACGGTCTGACCCTGAAGACGGGCAATATCTTTGTGGTAATGACACTTGGCGTAGAAGAACACGGCCGCTGCCGCGAGGCTGACCAGTGGCACCAGTTGAAAAGCGGCATGCAGGCCGATGAGGTCCGACACCCTTCCGGTGATGAACGGTCCTGGCGCCAGTCCCAGCATGTTGTTGGCCAATGTCAGCGTGGCGAAGGCCGTGCCATGGACCGAGTAATGGGTCAGGTTGGCAACCATCGCGCCAGCCGGGCCGGTGGTACCGGTGGCAATCAGCATGCCCAGGCAGATCAGTGCCAGCTGCAACGGCCCTGCCTGTAGCGCGAACGCCGCCGACAGCAACAGGCAACTGCCCAGGCAAAACGCGATGGCCAGGCTGACCTTGCGTTCCGGCGAGTTGCGACACAGGCGATCGCTGAGCATGCCGCACAGGATCATCCCGGTACCACTGCACAGCACGATGATTGCGGCCATGCCGCCAGCCTTGTCCGTGGGCATGTCGTAGTAGCGATTGAGGTAGCTGGGAATCCACACCATTACCGTGCCGCCGACGAACAGCTGCAAGCCGCTGCCGATGTAGGTAGCCACCACCGAACGACTGGACCACAGCGTACGCAGCGGACGCTTGGCCGCGGCTACCTTGTTCGCCAACTGGGCTGCTCGCTTGGGCGCAATGCGTGCTTCCTTGACGATGATCGGGTACAGGATTGCCAGCAGCAAACCAAACAGCGCCATGCCAGCGAACGACCAGCGCCAGCCAAGCTTGGCGGCGATAGCACCGCCCAACGCCATGCCCAACACCGAGCCAAACATCCCGCCCGCCATGAACGCGCTGGCCAGGGTCGCCCGCATGTGTTTCGGAAACACCGAAATCACCACCGCGATGCCGACACTGCCGTAGGCGGCTTCGCCGACGCCGACCATGAACCGCGCGATGAACATTTGCTGATAGTCCTGCGCCAACGCGCAACCCAGCGTGGCCAGGCTCCACAGCATCGCCATCAGCGCCAGGCTCTTGACCCGGCCAAAGCGGTCAGCCATCAGCGACAGCGGAAATGTCAGCAGGCCAACCATCAGCGCGACAATGCCACTGAGCAGGCCAAGCTGCCCGTCGCTCAAGGCCCATTCGCCCTTGAGCAGCGGGAACACCGCGTTCAGCACCTGGCGTGACATGTAGTCGGAAATCAACAGGCCGAACGTCAGTGCGAAGACAATCCAGGCATATTTACGCGCAACGTTGACGCAACCAGCGTCGTCATCGTCGGCGATTGGGTGAAAGGCCATGCAGCCTCCTCAAAGCTTTTATTTATTTTTGTTATCAAGCGTTTTGCAGTGCGCACGAGGGGTCACGGCCTCTCGTGCGCACCACGGGTCAGCCGCGTTGCGGCACACCTTTTTGCCCGGCCTTGCGGTTGGGCGACATACCGTTGGCAAGCAGGGTCTGCTCGATGCTGTCGTACTTCACGCCGATGCGATAAATCTCGCGGGCTTCTTTGCCCGTGGCGATTTCGCGACCCAGTTCGTGGGCAATGCGCACGGTTTGCTGGATTTGCGCAACCGAGCCGAAACGCTCGCCCTTGTGATCAATGATAGTGTCTTCGTTGCCAACGCGCGGGTGCAGCCCCATGGACATCGCCATGGTGTTGAACGGCAGCACGTTCTTGAGCAGCGATTCGGAGGTCAGGGTGCAGCCATCCGGAACACGGTGGATGAAATTGAAGAAGTTGAACGGGTTCGGACCATCAAAACCACCGCCGATGCCGATCCAGGTCAGGTTCAGCGGGCCTTTGTAGATGCCCTTGCGCACCAGGCGCTCCAGGGTTTCGTAGGCATGAATGCCGGTCAGCTGGAAGTGCGGCTGGATGTCGTTGTCCATCAGGCGCTTGAGGTGCTCGGCAACCCAGGCTGGGCCGGCCGGTACGGTCATTTCGCTGTAGGCAGCCTGGACCAGCGGGTTGGCCAGGGAAGTGCCTTCCAGGTATTCCGGGTACAGCAGCTCCATGATGTTCATCTGGGTGGTGTTGATCGCCACCGTGACCTGGTCCGGTTTTGGCGTCAGCTCGGCCAGCATGTGGCGAGTGTCGTCGGACAGCCACTTGGCGGCTTCGCCATCACTTTCCGGGGCGAAGGAAATCGAGCCACCCACCTGGATGATCATGTCCGGCACGGCTTCGCGCACACCGGCGATCAGCTCGTTGAACTTCGACAGGCGCTTGGAGCCCTTGCCGTCCAGTTCACGTACATGCAGGTGCAGGACCGTGGCGCCGGCTTCATAGCAATCGACCGCTTTCTGGACTTGCTCGTCCATGGTCAACGGGATGTCTTCCGGGAAGTCTTCCGGCATCCATTCCGGGCCGTACGGGGCCACGGTGATGACCACTTTTTCCATGTTTTCTGGGTGCAGGGAATCGTCGAAGAATTGCATGAGTTACTCCAGTTCTTATGATTGTCCCGCCCACCCGGATGCGTGCCGGGCAGGCGTGTTTACGAGTGCGTATGCAGAAAGGGTCGATCAGTACGTCTTGTCGCCGATGATCCCGGCGCGCTCCATCTTGCGATGGCACGGTGGGTAATCCATGACGGCGTAGTGCTGGGTACTGCGGTTGTCCCAGATGGCGATGCTGTTGGGTTTCCAGCGCCAGCGCACTTGATACTCGGGGATATACGCCTGGCTGATCAGGTAGCGCAGCAAATCGCTCGCGCCGGGGTTGGCGTCCTGGCCGAAGCGCACCCGTTCAGGGGTGTGGTAGTTGCTCAAGTGGGTGGTGAAGGCGTTGACGAACAGCACTTTCTCGCCGGTTTCCGGGTGCGTGCGCACCACCGGATGCTCGGCGTCCGGGTACATGGCCTTGAGCGCCAGGCGTTTCTCGATCGGCATCGCCGCACCGAAGCTCGCTTCGATACTGTGGCGGGCGCGCAAGTCGGCAATCTTCAGCTTTACGTCTTCAGGCAAGCGCGCGTAGGCCTCGACCATGTTGACCCACATGGTGTCGCCACCGACCGGTGGGCATTCCACGCAGCGCAGCACGCAACCCATCGGCGGTGCCTCGCGCCAGGTCGCATCGGTGTGCCAGGCGTTTTCGTAGCGGTCCATCGGCTGGTCCGGGTTCTTGTAGATGCGCACCAGCCCCGGGTGCTCCGGATCGCTGCCGGCCACCGGATGGTCCTCCAGTTCGCCGAAGCGCCGGGCGAAGGCCACGTGTTCGGCGCGAGTGATGTCCTGGTCGCGCAGGAACACCACCCGATGCTTGAGCAACTGGGCACGAATCTCGGCAAACAGACCGTCGTCATGCACCGCGTCGGCGAGGTTCACGCCGATCAGTTCGGCGCCGATGCTATAGGTCAATTGTTCGACTTTCATGGCTGGCCGCTCCTTAAATGACGAAAATCGACGAACCGGTTGTCTTGCGCGACTCAAGGTCACGATGCGCTTGTACCGCATCCTGCAAGGCGTAGTGCTGGTTGATCTCGATCTTGATCCGGCCACTGCCGACGTGATCGAACAACTCACCAGCCAGGGCGGCTTTTTCGGCCGGGTCGCTGATGTAGTTGGCCAGGGCCGGACGGGTCAGGTACAGCGAACCTTTCATCGCCAGCATCACCGGGTCGAACGCCGGGATCGGCCCGGATGCAGTACCCACGCAGACCATCAGGCCACGGGGTTTCAACGAATCCAGCGAACCCATGAAGGTGTTCTTGCCAACACTGTCGAACACCACATTGACGCCCACGCCGTCGGTCAATTCGCGAACGCGTGCAGCGACGTCTTCATGGCTGTAATTGATCGTATGGTCGCAACCGTGAGCCCGGGCGATCTCGGCCTTTTGCTCGGTCGACACCGTGCCGATCACGTTCAGCCCGAGCAACTTGGCCCACTGCGAAACGATCAGGCCGACACCGCCAGCGGCGGCGTGCAGCAGAATGCTGTCACCTTCCTTGAAGTCGTAGATGCGGCGCATCAGGTACGAAGACGTCAGGCCGCGCATGGTCATCGCCGCCGCCGTTTCGAAGCTGATGGTTTCCGGCAGCTTGATTAGCGGCGCGGCCGCAATCAGCCGTTCGGTGCTGTAGGCGCCAAGGGTGTTGAGGAAACCGGTATAGGTGACGCGGTCCCCCACCTGGACGTTGGTCACGCCTTCGCCGATGGCCTGGACCACACCGGACGCCTCGACCCCCATGCCGTTGGGCATCGGAATTGGGTAGGTGCCATTGCGAAAGTAGGTGTCGGCATAGTTCAGGCCGACCGCCACATGACGCAGTCGAACCTGGCCTGGACCGGGATCGCCGACTTCGACATCCTCGTAGCGAAGGACTTCGGGACCACCGGTTTCGTAGAAGCGTACGGCCTTGGCCATTTTTCTTATTCTCCAGTCTGCAATATTGGCTGCTGCGTCGATTTGCGCTGATTGGACTGTAGGATGCTGCCTGGTGGGCCGCTTCTCATCAGACGACAATGGCTTTTCATTTCATGACAGTGCTCGCTGTGGCGATGACGGCGGTGGATGACTTCTCCAGTGCCGCTCGCTACCCTTACGGGGTGCCTGACAGCGTTCCAGGTCAAACACACTCCATCCAGACGAGCATGTAATGAAATCCTCCGCAGGTTTGCTGTTGTCGGGCATCGAGCTGGACCGTGCCAGCGCCATCCCCCTTTACCGCCAACTCTACTTGCAGATTCGCAAACAGATTCTCGGGGGGCGGATTCAGGGAGGCGTGCGCCTGCCATCGACCCGCACCTTGAGCAAGGAGCTGGAACTGTCGCGGATCACCATTCTCAATGCATTCGATCAACTGATTGCCGAGGGCTTTCTGGCGTCGCGGACCGGGGCCGGGACCTACGTCGGCACTGAGTGGGAAAGCCGAGGCATTGCCGAGCAACCACAGCAGCCCGAGCCCCCTCGTTTGTCCGATCTGAGCCAGTCCATGCTGTCGTTGCGCAGCCGGCATTTTCGTGGCGTTTCCTATACCGGTTGGGCGGCGCAAACGCCCATTTCATTCCTGCCCAGCCACAGCGCCTACGACGCGTTCCCGCAACCGGTCTGGAAACGCCTGATGAACCGCCACCTGCACAAGCCGAGCAAAGCCATGCTCGGCTATGGCGAACTGCAAGGGCTGTTGGCCCTGCGCCAGGCCATTGCCGAATACGTTTTCGACGCCCGTGGCATCGACTGCAGTGTCGAGCAGGTGGTGATCGTTTCCGGTGCCCAACAAGCCTTCAACCTGCTGGCCATGCTGTTGCTCAACCCCCAGGACAGCGTGTGGATGGAGGACCCGGGGCATATCGCCGCGCGAATCGCGTTCCAGGCCCAAGGCGGTCAAGTAGTGCCGGTGCGTATCGATGAACAGGGCATCGATGTCGAGCAAGGACTGAGCCGCTGCCCTGAAGCTCGCCTGGCTTTTACCACACCGTCTCGCCAGCATCCCCTGGGCGTAACCATGAGCTATGCGCGGCGTCAGGCACTCATCGATTGGGCTGCACACCACCATAGCTGGATCATCGAAGACGATTGCGACAGTGAGTTTCGCTACAACGGCCGCCCGTTGCCGGCACTCTATGCAATGGATCAACGGGCTCGGGTGATCTACGTCGGTACATTCAGCAAAGTGCTCTTCCCCTCGTTGCGCCTGGGTTACGTGATTCTGCCGCAGGATTTGATCGAGCCCTTCTGCACCCTGCGTGCGGTGATGGATCGCAGCCCTGCCACACTGCTGCAGGCGGTGACCGCGGATTTCATGCGCGAAGGTCACTTTCTCGGCCATATTCGCCGTATGCGCGCGCTGTACCAGGCCCGCCAGCAAGCGCTGGTCGAGCAACTGCAACAACAACTCGGCAACTTCTTGCGAATCACCCCGGTGGACGCCGGCATGCACCTGATCGCCTGGCTGCCTCCCGAGCTCGATGACGACGCCATTGCCAAGCAACTGGCGCAACACAACATCCACACCTACGCCCTCTCCGACTACTGCATCGAGCACATCCTGCCGCCGGCCCTGCTGATCGGCTTTGCCGGCACCCCCGAACACCAGGCCCGGGAGCGCGTCGAGGCGCTGGCCCGGGCCCTGGACGCGATGGGGTGCCTGACGCAGGCCACTTGAGCACAACAAGTGGTCTTATCAATTAACTGATAATGGATCTATCGAGAGTTCCTGGCTGGCGCGATAAAGGCAGCGCCGCAAGACCCGGTGTCTGAACCAGGAACGACTCGAATGAACAATAAGATCCAGGAACGATTCAACGCTTTGCTTTGCCACAACGTGGTCGAGGAAGACACGGCGCCCGTGCTGACTGACGCACTGGCCCGGCAATTGCTCGAACGACTGGCGCAACTGCGCCTGTTTGCCCACGCCTATCCGCTGCTGACCAACCTCACCCAGGGTCGCGTCACCCCCGTCGACCTGCTCGATTTCGCCTATCGCCACCAGTTGCAAGGCCTGAGCCTGCACTTGCTCGACGGCGAAGCCAACAGCCTGAGCCAGATGACGCCCGCGCAACTGCAGGTGTTTGCCGACAAGGCCCGCGCCCTGGGACTGGACGTGCATCTGGAAATCAGCAGCACCCAGAAGAAAGATGTCGACCAGGTGATCGCCATCGCCCGCGCCCTGGGCGTACGCAACATCCGCGTCTACTCGCGCTACGAGGGAACGCTGTCGCGGGTCATTGACCTGATCGAAACCGATCTGCGCTACTTGGCGCAGCAGGCGGATGAGCACGACCTGTACTTCGACTTCGAGCAGCATGAAGAGCTCAAGAGCAACGAGATCGCGCAACTGCTCAAGCGCCTCGACCACCCTCGCCTGCATGCCCTTTTCGACTTCGGCAACATGATCAATGCCTGCGAACAACCCCTGCAGGCATTGCGCAACCTGGCGCCGCACATCCGCCAGGCGCACCTCAAGGGTGTGCGCATTGTCCCCGAGCAAAACGGCTTCGGCCATTACGGCGTGCTGCAAGGCAGCACCGAAGACGACCTGCCCAGCGCCCGCCTGCTGTTTGAGCTGTTGATGCTGGGCGACACGACCCCGCAGGTGATCGCTTTCATCCTCGAACAGGAAAACCACTACGTGGCGCCGGCGTTCCGCCAGTCCGTCGAGGCGGCCGACCCCTTCATCGCCTATCGAGAAATGAGTGAGACACCGCTGCCCGCGGGCTTCTCGCTGGAGCGAATGCTGGCCGACGAGCACCGCTGGGCGAACAACCAGGTGGCCTATGTACGCGGTGTGCTGGCCGAATTGCGCACCCTGGCCGAGCTGACCCTGGCCTGACCCTGCCCAATAAGACCCAAGCCTGAACCCGACGCTTCGAACCGATTACACCCGGAGAACAATAATGACAACTCAAAACAAGGCCAAATGGCTCAGATTCCTGATACTGATCCTCGGTGGCGGCACCATCTACAAACTGGCCAACCTCAAGGACGCCTTCTATGTGCCCATGCAGCAATTCATGGGCTTGAGCCACACTGAAATCGGCCTGTTGCTGAGCGCCAACGCGATCATCGCCACTGCGCTGTTCGTGGTCGGCGGCCTGCTCGCCGATCGCTACGACACGCGAAAACTGATTCCCATCGGCCTGATCGGTACCGGTAGCCTGGGGCTGTATCTGGCAACCTTTCCACCCTTCAATAACCTGTTGATCGTGTTCAGCCTGCTGGCGGTGTGTGCCGACTGCCTCTTCTGGCCTTCATTGCTCAAGGCCATCCGCAACCTGGGTGACGATCAGGAACAGGGTCGGCTGTTCGGCCTGCTGGAAGGTGGACGTGGGGTCGTGGATACGCTGGTGGCCTTCTGCGCGCTGGGCGTGTTCGTCGCCATGGGTTCGGGCGAAGCCGGCCTGAAATCGGCGATCCTGTTCTACTCGGTGATCGACATTCTGGCCGGGACCCTGACCTGGTTCCTGCTCAAGAGCGGTGGCACAAAAACGACCGCCAAGCCCGGCAACGGCCTGGCCAACCTGTTCGAAGCCATCAAGGTGCCGGGCATCTGGCTGGTCAGCCTCAACGTGTTCATGGTCTACATCGTCTACTGCGGCCTGACCTACTTCATTCCCTACCTCAAGGAAATGTACGGCCTGCCGGTGGCACTGGTGGGCGCCTACGGCATCATCAACCAGTACTTCCTGAAGATCCTCGGTGGCCCTGCCGGCGGTTTCATCGCCGACAAGCAGTTCAAGAGCACCAGCCGCTACCTGAAGTGGGCGTTCCTCGCGCTGCTGCCGCTGATGGGCATCATCCTGCTGATTCCGAAGAACCCGAGCTTCATCTATGCCGGCATGGCCGCCACCCTGTCCTTCGCGCTGATCGTGTTCTCCATGCGCGGCGTGTTCTGGGCGCCGATGGGTGAAGTCGGCATCCCGCAACACATCACCGGCTCGGCCTTCGGCATCGGCTGCCTGATCGGCTATGCACCGGGCATGTTCGCCTACGTGATCTACGGCGCGATCCTCGACCACTTCCCTGGCGAGCAAGGCTATACCTATGTATTCAGCCTGATGAGCGGGTTGGCGATCATTGGCTTCATGGTGTCCAGCCTGCTGTATCAATCGGTGCGCAGGAAGTCCATGGTCAGTGGTGAGGTAAGCGCAGCGCAGGCTTGATGCGACGCTGTGTATCACTGTGTATCTGGACAACGGCGGGATACAGGTGCTTGCACCGGTCCCGCTCTTCGACACAGGCTAGATACGTCATCGCGCTCAAATGCAGGCAGGGTTTGAAGGGGATCGGCTGGGTCCCCTGGCCAGCGGTTTGCAAGGGAGAGATCACGATGAAAATGGCACAGCAGAACGACAACACCGGTAAACCCCGCCGCAGTCTGATCAGCGCTTCGATCCTCGCGCTGAGTCTGTTCGGCGTCCTGGGAGCCGCTCACGGACAAACCTCCGCTACCCTACAGCCTGCTGCGACAGCGGCTGGCGTCACGCAGGCGGCAGATTTGCCATTTGGCCCGCTCAAGCATGTCAACGCCGGCCTGCTCAACGTGGCGTACGCCGAAACGGGCCCGGCCGATGGCCCGGTGGTGATTCTGCTGCACGGTTGGCCGTACGACATACACAGCTATGACGCAGTCGCGCCCTTGTTGGCGGCCAAGGGTTATCGCGTGTTGATGCCCTATGCCCGCGGCTACGGGGACACGCATTTTCTCTCCGAAAAAACCCTGCGCAACGGCCAGCCGGCCGCCCTGGCCAGCGACGTCATCGACTTCATGGACGCGCTGAAAATCAAGCAAGCCGTGCTCGGTGGCTATGATTGGGGCGCACGCTCGGCCGACATCGTTTCGGCGCTGTGGCCAGAACGGGTCAAGGCACTGGTCTCGGTCAGTGGGTACCTGATCGGCAACCAGGCCGCCGGCAAGAACCCGCTGCCACCCAAGGCCGAGCTGCAGTGGTGGTACCAGTTCTACTTCGCCACCGACCGCGGCCGCGCCGGGTACGAGAAAAACACCCATGACTTCGCCAAGCTGATCTGGCAAACGGCCTCGCCAAAATGGGCCTTCGATGACGCCACCTTCGACCGCAGCGCCAAGGCGCTGGAAAACCCCGACCATGTCGACATCACCGTGTTCAACTACCGCTGGCGCCTGGGCCTGGTCCAGGGCGAGAGCCGCTACGAAGCGCTGGAGCAGAAACTGGCCACCGCGCCTTCCATCAGCGTGCCGACCATCACCCTGGAAGGCGACGCCAACGGCGCACCGCACCCCGCCCCCGAGGATTACGCCAAGCGCTTTACCGGCAAGTACGAATTCCGCCTGATCAGCGGCGGCATCGGCCACAACTTGCCACAGGAAGATCCGCAGGCGTTCGCCAAGGCGGTGATTGATGCGGATCATCTTTGAGGCCCCTGCGATAGGGGGCTGACAGCCGAGCTGGATTTTGTAGACCGAGTACATATCCATTCCTGCGGTAACGGCCACCTAGGGTTTCGCTCTTACAGCGAGTCACTTGGAAAAACGGAACGCCGCCCGGCCCTAAGTA
>NZ_JBYTEO010000108.1:0-12967 GCF_058791355.1 Pseudomonas sp. EB271-G4-1 | reverse complement strand
TGTTTACCAAGGAGTTTTCCGTTTCGACTGCGCCGGAAGTGGGGCGAATTATAGGCTTCCAGAATCTGCCGTCAACCGCTATTTTCACAAAACTGTCATATAGGTATAAAAGCCCACAAAACAAAAGGCCGACCCTATGGGTCGGCCTTCTTTACCCTTCTACTTACAAGCTAGGGAAAGCGAACTGCGAAGCTTCATGGCTCGCACGCTGCGGCCAGCGTTGAGTGATGGCCTTGCGACGGGTGTAGAAACGCACACCATCCGGACCGTACGCATGCAGGTCACCGAACAGCGAACGTTTCCAACCACCAAAGCTGTGGTAAGCCACCGGCACCGGCAGCGGTACGTTGACGCCGACCATGCCCACTTCGATCTCGTCGCAGAACAAGCGTGCCGCTTCTCCGTCACGGGTGAAGATGCAGGTGCCGTTGCCATACTCGTGATCGTTGATCAGCTGCATCGCTTCTTCCAGGCTGTTGACCCGTACGACGCACAGCACTGGCCCGAAGATCTCCTCCTTATAGATACGCATTTCTGGCGTGACGTTGTCGAACAGGCAACCGCCCAGGAAGAAACCTTCCTCGTGACCATCAACGGTCAAGCCACGGCCATCCACCACCAGTGTCGCACCGGCGGCTACGCCGTCTTCTACATAACCGCTGACCTTGTCGCGTGCCTGGCCAGTCACCAGTGGGCCCATGTCCAGGCCGCAGCTGGTACCTGCACCGATTTTTAGTGCCTTGATCTGCGGCACCAGCTTGGCAACCAACGCATCCGCCACCTGGTCGCCGACGCACACGGCTACCGAGATCGCCATGCAACGCTCGCCGCAAGAACCGTAGGCCGCGCCCATCAGTGCGCTGACGGCGTTGTCCAGGTCTGCATCCGGCATCAGCACCGCGTGGTTCTTCGCCCCGCCCAAGGCCTGCACGCGCTTGCCGCGCTTGGTACCCTCGCTATAGATGTATTCGGCGATCGGCGTAGAACCGACAAAGCTCAGCGCCTTGACTTCCGGTGCCTCGATCAAAGCGTCCACCGCCGTCTTGTCACCGTGCACCACACTCAGCACGCCTTTAGGCAGACCAGCCTCCAGCAGCAATTGCGCGATCAGCAGCGTAGAACTTGGGTCACGCTCGGACGGCTTGAGGATGAAGCAGTTGCCGCAAACGATCGCCAGCGGGTACATCCACAGCGGCACCATGGCCGGGAAGTTGAACGGCGTGATACCGGCCACAACACCCAACGGCTGGAAGTCGGACCATGCATCGATATTCGGGCCGACGTTGCGGCTGTATTCGCCCTTGAGGATTTCCGGTGCCGCGCAAGCGAACTCGACGTTCTCGATACCGCGCTTCAGCTCACCTGCCGCGTCTTCCAGCGTCTTGCCGTGTTCTTCGCTGATCAATTGAGCAATACGCGCTTCGTTCTGCTCCAGCAGTTGCTTGAAGCGGAACATTACTTGGGCACGTTTGGCCGGCGGCGTGTTGCGCCAAGCCGGGAATGCAGCCTTCGCGGCATCAATAGCGCTCTGGATGGTTTCGCGGGTGGCCAGCGGCAGTTTGTGGATAGCCTGACCGGTGGACGGGTTGAACACATCAACCGCGCGACCGTTCTCGGTGACCAGTTCGCCATTGATCAAATGCGGAATAACGCTCATGGAAGCTCCTGAAAAGTTGTCCACAGGCGCGCCCAAATCGCGCACCCGTTTCTTGTAGGTATATAGAAGAAGAAATCAGTCGATCTTGCCCAGCACTTCGCCGACCGCGTCGAACAGACGATCCAGGTCCTGCGGCTTGCTGTTGAACGTTGGGCCGAACTGCAGGGTGTCGCCGCCGAAACGCACGTAGAAACCTGCTTTCCACAAGGCCATGCCCGCTTCGAACGGGCGCACGATGGCGTCGCCGTCACGTGGCGCGATCTGGATCGCCCCCGCCAGGCCAAAGTTACGGATGTCGATGATGTTCTTGGTGCCCTTTAGGCCATGCAGCGCGTTTTCGAAATGCGGTGCGACTTCGGCGACGCTCTGTACCAGGTTTTCCTTTTGCAGCAGGTCGAGTGCTGCCAGGCCCGCTGCGCACGCCACCGGGTGCGCGGAATAGGTATAGCCGTGGGGGAATTCCACCGCGTATTCAGGCGTCGGCTGATTCATGAAGGTCTGGTAGATCTCGGAGCTGGCAATCACCGCGCCCATCGGGATCGCACCGTTGGTGACTTGCTTGGCGATGCACATCAGGTCTGGGGTAACGCCAAAGGTGTCGGCACCGAACATGTTGCCGGTACGGCCGAAACCGGTGATCACTTCGTCAAACACCAGCAGGATGCTGTGCTGATCACAGATCTCGCGCAGGCGCTTGAGGTAACCCTGTGGCGGCACCAGTACGCCAGCGGAACCGGCCATGGGCTCGACGAACACCGCCGCGATGTTCGAGGCATCGTGCAGTTCGATCAGCTTGAGCAGTTCGTCAGCCAGGGCGATACCGCCCTGCTCCGGCATGCCGCGGGAGAACGCATTGCTGGCCAGCAAGGTGTGCGGCAGGTGATCGACGTCCATCATCGCCTGGCCGAAGAGCTTGCGGTTGCCGTTCACGCCACCGAGGCTGGTGCCGGCGATGTTCACGCCGTGATAGCCACGGGCACGGCCGATCATCTTGGTCTTGGTCGACTGGCCTTTGAGGCGCCAGTAGGCTCGCACCATCTTCACTGCCGTGTCGGCGCACTCGGAACCGGAGTCGGTGAAGAACACGTGGTTCAGGTTGCCCGGCGTCAGGTCGGTGATCTTTTCCGCCAGCTGGAACGACAGCGGATGGCCGTACTGGAAGCCTGGCGAGTAGTCGAGTGTACCCAGTTGCTTGGCCACCGCCTCCTGGATTTCCTTGCGGGTGTGCCCGGCGCCGCAGGTCCACAGGCCAGACAGCGAGTCATAGACTTTGCGGCCCTTGTCGTCGATCAGCCAACTGCCCTCGGCGCCAACGATCAAGCGTGGATCGCGCTGAAAGTTACGGTTGGCGGTGTACGGCATCCAGTGGGCATCGAGCTTGAGCTGGCTGGCCAGGGATGTCGGGGCGTTTTCAGGCAAGTTCATGGGTGAAACCTCGCAAGGCAATAAGCGCGTAGGGATTAAAAACCGCTGTTGCAGCTAAGTTGCCACGGGGATAAAGTCGGTGAAATCCAACTTTTGTAACCTTCAGTCAGCCCCTCACTAAACTATCGAGTAAGCGCATGAGCAGCCGTCGTCCCGATCCACTGGCACAAGTCAGCGACTTCGATATCCGTCTGCTGCGGATCTTTCGCAGCGTGGTCGAATGCGGCGGCTTCTCCGCGGCTGAAAGCGTGCTCGGCATCGGTCGATCAGCGATCAGCCAGCAAATGAGTGACCTGGAACAGCGCCTGGGTTTGCGTCTGTGCCAACGCGGGCGTGCCGGATTTTCCCTGACCGAAGAAGGTCGCGAGGTTTATCAGTCGGCGTTGCAACTATTGAGCGCACTGGAAAGTTTCCGCACCGAGGTCAACGGCCTGCACCAACATCTGCGCGGCGAGTTGACCATTGGCCTGACAGACAACCTGGTGACGCTGCCGCACATGCGCATTACCCATGCCCTGGCGCAATTGAAGGAACGCGGACCGGATGTGCAGATTCAGATCCGGATGATCGCGCCCAACGAAGTGGAGCAAGGCGTCCTCGACGGTCGACTGCACGTCGGTGTGGTGCCACAGGCGAGTGCGCTGTCCGGGCTGGAGTATCAACCGCTCTACAGCGAACGCTCGCTGCTGTATTGCGCGGTGGGCCACCCGCTGTTTTATGTCGATGACAGGCAACTGGACGATGCACGCCTCAATAGCCAGGACGCGATTGCCCCGACCTTCCGTTTGCCGGCGGACATCCAGGCTCATTATCAAGCGCTCAATTGCACCGCCAGCGCATCGGATCGTGAAGGCATGGCCTTTCTGATCCTGACCGGGCGCTATATCGGTTATCTGCCGGATCACTATGCGAGTCTTTGGGTGCAACAGGGACGCTTGCGGGCGCTGAAGGCCAAGACGCGTTTTTATGACCTGAGTCTTGCCTCGGTCACGCGTAAGGGGCGTCGTCCGCACCTGGTGCTGGAAAGCTTCCTGGAGAGCCTGGCCGCGACACGCTGACAGGGGTTTTTCTTAACGGGACTTGTCTGGAACCTGTGGGTGCGCTATCAACGTCAAGGCCCGCAACCCCTCTTGATCGGAAGTGCCCATGACCTTTGAAGTCCCAGCTCACAGCGGCAAGCCCGCCAGCCGCATTCGTCAGAAAAACGAAGAGACCATCATCAAGGCCGCCGAGGACGAGTTCGCCCGTCACGGGTTCAAGGGCACCAGCATGAACACCATTGCCCTGAATGCCGGCTTGCCCAAAGCGAACCTGCATTATTACTTCACCAACAAACTCGGTTTGTATGTGGCGGTGCTGAGCAACATCATCGAGTTGTGGGACAGCACCTTCAATACCCTGACCGCGCAAGACGACCCCGCCGAAGCCCTGACCCGCTATATCCGCGCGAAGATGGAGTTTTCCCGGCGCCAGCCGCAAGCGTCCCGAATCTTCGCCATGGAGGTCATCAGTGGCGGCGAATGCCTGACCGAATATTTCAACCAGGACTATCGCACCTGGTTCCAAGGCCGTGCAGCGGTGTTCCAGGCGTGGATTGACGCTGGCAAAATGGACCCGGTCGACCCGGTACACCTGATTTTCCTGCTGTGGGGCAGCACCCAGCATTACGCCGACTTCGCCACGCAGATCTGCCGGGTCAGCGGACGCAGCAAGCTGACCAAGCAGGACATGGAAGACGCCGGCAACAATCTGATCCGTATCATTCTCAAAGGCTGCGGCCTGACACCTTCCCTCTAAGACCACTATGCCTTTTACCCTCAGCGACTTTTGCGAATACCGCGAAGAGATTCGCAAAAGCCGCTTCATCACTTTTGCCGCGCCGATCGGCAGCCCCGCCGACGCCCAGGCCTTCATCGCCCAACACAGCGATCCGAACGCTACGCACAATTGCTGGGCGTGGAAGCTCGGCGATCAATACCGCAGTACCGACGACGGCGAGCCTGGCGGCACGGCTGGCCGACCGATTCTGGCGGCCATCGAGGCACAGGATTGTGATCAGGTCGTCGTGCTGGTCATTCGCTGGTATGGCGGCATTCAACTGGGCACAGGCGGACTGGCCCGGGCCTATGGCGGCGGTGCCAACAAGTGCCTGCAAGCGGCGCCAAAGGTTGAGTTGATCAGTCGAGTGCCGGTGCGATGCGCTTGTGCGTTCAGTGAGCTGGCGTTGGTCAAGCTGCGCGTCGCGGAACTCGGCGCACTGGTGGTGCAGGAGGATTTCACGGCCAATGGCGTTGAATTGCAGTTGGCGGTGGGTGCCGGGCAGATCGCAACTTTGCAGTCTCAACTCGCTGACCTGAGTCGTGGGCGGATTGTGTTGCAGCGCTAGCAAGATCAAAAGATCGCAGCCTGCGGCAGCTTCTACAGGGAGAACGCTATCCCCTGTAGGAGCTGCCGCAGGCTGCGATCTTTTGGAGCACTGCGCTTTTTGCACTTATCGCCTAGTTGCCCACATCTGCTGTGCACCCGCCTGTGGATAACCTGAGCACATACCGCTGTAACCCTTCTGTCATGCGGCTTTGCGGGCTTTGCTCATTTTTCGTCCATTTCCTCTTTAAAACTGCTAAATACAAATGAAAACAATCAGTTAGGTTGGTTTAGCACTTTTAGAAGAAAGCCGCCCCGCGCTTATGCCCACCCTTTGAGCTTGCGCACAAATACTGTGGAACAATCTGTGGATAACCCGTTCATGGCTGGCGCGGCTGCATATCGGGCATGGCTTGCGGTCATGTGCTCATTTTTTGATCAAAGGCAGATGCGCAAAACGGGAGCGGATCAACGGTGTTGCACTCAAGTGGTGCCTGCTTCGCGATCAACCCCAACACGGCAGCGAGCGCAATGCCCTGACACAAGGACTTCCAGAATATTTCCTGACCTGATGGCCAGAAAATTGCTTTATCCAAAGGCATCAATTCAATCGAATCGAGCCTGTCATGCCCACCGCCGATCCAACGCCCCGTCTGCAACTGAGCAACATCAGTAAACGCTACCCCGGCTGCCTGGCCAACGATGCCATCGACCTGACTATCGCCCCCGGTGAAATCCACGCGTTGCTCGGCGAAAACGGTGCCGGCAAAAGCACCTTGATGAAAATCATCTACGGCGTCGTCCATGCCGATGCTGGCGAGATTTTCTGGCATGGCCAGCCCGTGAACCTGCGCAATCCGGCCCAGGCTCGCGAACTGGGGATCGGCATGGTGTTCCAGCACTTCTCGCTGTTCGAAACCCTGAGCGTGGCGCAGAACATCGCACTGGCCATGGGGGCGGCGGCAGGCTCGCCCAGCCAGCTTGAACGCAAGATTGATGATGTGTCACAACGCTACGGCATGTCGCTGGAGCCGCAGCGACTGGTGCACAGCCTGTCCATCGGCGAACGGCAACGGGTGGAAATTATTCGCTGCCTGATGCAGGACATCCGCTTGTTGATTCTCGACGAACCGACCTCGGTGCTGACTCCGCAGGAGGCCGAGGACTTGTTCGTGACCCTGCGTCGACTGGCCGCCGAGGGCTGCAGCATTTTGTTCATCAGCCACAAACTCGCCGAAGTGCGCGCGCTTTGCCACAGCGCTACCGTGTTGCGCGGCGGGCGAGTCGCCGGGCATTGCGTACCGGCCGACTACTCGGATCGGCAACTGGCGTGCCTGATGGTTGGCGAAGCGGCGGAGTTGATCGACGATTACACGAAGGTGGCCGGCAGCGATGTTTTTTTGAACATACAAGGTTTGTCGTGGCACAACCCGGACCCGTTCGGTTGCTCGCTCAAGGCCATCGACCTTGCCGTGCGCAGCGGTGAAATCGTCGGCATCGCCGGTGTCGCCGGCAATGGTCAGGACGAGCTGCTGGCGTTGCTCAGCGGCGAAGAACGACTGAGCCGCAATGAGGCTGCAACCATCAGCTTTGGCGGCGAACCGGTTGCGCATCTACGTGCCGATGCCCGTCGCCAACGCGGAATGGCTTTCGTTCCGGCCGAACGACTGGGGCATGGCGCCGTGCCGGATCTGAGCCTGGCGGACAACGCCCTGCTCAGCGCATTCCAGCACGGTCTGGTGAGCAAGGGGCTGATCCAGCGCAGCAAGGTCCAGGCGCTCGCGCAAGAGATCATTCGCCGCTTCGGGGTCAAGACTTCCGGCCCCCATGCACCAGCCCGCAGCCTATCTGGCGGTAACTTGCAGAAATTCATTCTGGGCCGGGAAATACTTCAACAACCGAAATTGCTGGTGGCTGCGCACCCGACCTGGGGCGTGGATGTCGGCGCGGCCGCGACCATTCACCGGGCGCTAATTGCTCTGCGCGATGCCGGCGCGGCAATCCTGGTGATTTCCGAAGACCTCGAAGAATTGTTCCAGATCAGCGACCGCCTCGGCGCCTTGTGCAGCGGCCAGTTATCACCGCTCAAGGCCACAGTCGACACTCGCCTGACCGATGTCGGTGGCTGGATGGCCGGCCAGTTCGACGCCCCTCAATTGCCCGCCTACGCCACACGCTAACGGAGTTCACATGCTGCTTTCTCTTGAACCACGTGGCCAGCAATCGAGCCTGATGCTGTGGTGCTCGCCGTTGTTGGCGGCGGCCCTGACCCTGGGCAGTGGCTCATTGCTGTTTATCGCCTTGGGCCACGATCCATTGCTGACTTTGCATACGCTGTTGGTCGCGCCGATCAGCGACCTGTACGGGCTCTCCGAGTGGCTGGTCAAAGCGTTACCGATTCTGCTCTGCGCGCTGGGCCTGGCCGTTGCCTACCAGGCGCGGATCTGGAACATCGGCGCCGAAGGCCAACTGCTGCTCGGCGCCTTGGCCGGCAGCGTGCTGGCGGTGAACTTCATCGAGGTGCAAAGCCGCTGGGCACTGTTCGTGATCCTGCTTGCCGGAACCCTGGCCGGTGCCGCGTGGGCAGGGCTGACAGCGTGGTTGCGAACTCGCTTCAACGCCAATGAAATCCTCACCAGCATCATGCTCAACTACATCGCGTTGAACCTGCTGTTGTATTGCGTCCACGGTCCGCTGAAAGATCCGCAGGGTTTCAATTTTCCGCAGTCGGCGATGTTCGGTGACGCCAGCCGCTTGCCACTGTTAATGGAAGACGGTCGAATTCACGCAGGCGTGTACTTCGCCCTGCTCGCCCTGGTGGCGGTGTGGGTGCTGTTGCACAAAAGCTTCGTCGGGTTCCAGATCAAAGTGCTTGGGCTGGACAAGCGCGCGGCTGGCTTCGCCGGCTTTCGAGAAAAACGCCTGGTCTGGCTGGTGCTGTTGGTCAGCGGTGGCCTCGCGGGCTTGGCGGGTGCATGTGAGGTGACCGGGCCGATCGGGCAATTGGTACCGCAAGTGTCCCCGGGCTACGGCTACGCAGCGATCACCGTAGCGTTTCTCGGGCGCTTGAACCCGGTTGGCATTCTCGTTTCCAGCTTGTTGATGGCGTTGCTTTACATCGGTGGCGAGAGTGCGCAAATGAGCTTGAACCTGCCGCAAGCGATCACCCAACTGTTCCAGGGGATGATGCTGTTTTTCCTGCTGGCCTGTGATGTGCTGATTCTCTACCGCCCCCGCTTGAACCTGCGCAGGAAACGCCGTGCACTCGCCACTGCCGTACAACAACAAGTAGGGGCCCTGTGATGGATATCGATCTGCTGAGTAACATTTTCTACGCCATGGTTCGCTGCGGTACACCGCTGTTGCTGGTGGCGCTGGGCGAACTGGTCTGCGAGAAAAGCGGCGTACTCAATCTGGGCCAGGAAGGGATGATGCTGTTTGGCGCGGTGATGGGGTTCATCATCGCGTTCAGCACCGGCAACCTGTGGCTCGGCGTATTGCTGGCGATGTTCGCCGGGATGCTGTTGTCATCGTTGTTCGCTCTGGTGGCGCTGGTCTTCAATGCCAACCAGGTCGCCACGGGGCTGGCCCTGACGATCTTCGGCGTGGGGTTGTCGAGCTTTGTCGGTGCGGCGTGGGTTGGCAAACCGCTAACGGGCTTCGAGCCGGTGGCACTCCCTTATTTGAGCGAGATACCGCTGATCGGACGGATGCTGTTCGCCCAGGATCTGCTGGTGTACCTGTCATTCGCGCTGTTTGCGCTGGTGGCCTGGGTGACGCTGCAGACCCGCGTCGGGCTGATCATCCAGGCGGTCGGGGAAAACCCGGATGCGGCCAGCGCAATGGGTTTGCCGGTGTTGGCCGTGCGCGCATTGGCGGTGTTGTTTGGCGGCGCGATGGCGGGACTTGCCGGCGCGTACCTATCGCTGGCCTACACACCGATGTGGGCGGAAAACATGAGCGCCGGCCGCGGCTGGATTGCCCTGGCGCTGGTGGTATTCGCCAGTTGGCGGGTATGGCGCTTGCTGCTGGGCGCGTACCTGTTCGGACTCGCCAGCATCCTGCACCTGGTGGCGCAAGGGCTGGGGCTGGCGATTCCATCGAGTTTGCTGGCGATGCTGCCGTATGTGGCGACCATTGTGGTGCTGGTGCTGCTGTCCCGGGACAAGGTGCGCACACGATTGTATGCGCCGGTTTCATTGGGGCAGCCGTGGCAGGCTGGGCATTAGCAGTTGTCTGGTCTGGCCTCTTCGCGGGCAAGCCCGCTCCCACATATGCGCGTGCGCCGCTATTAATGTGTCTGGCGCAGTCCCTGTGGGAGCGGGCTTGCCCGCGAAGAGGCCCGCACTGGCAACACTTGAGCAATGCCCCACATCAATTCAAACACCAGAAAAATCACCAGCAGCGAACTCACACCATGGATCAGGGCATAAGCCTGCCAAGCCGAGAACAGGAATCTGGCCACGGCGTCATACCGCCCATAAACCTGCTGCGGATCACGAATGCGCAGCACCGCCCACACGCAGACTATCGAGCCCAATAGATTCGCCATCAACACGTGCATCGGTTCGAACGGCGGTAGCTCGCCTGATAGATTGAAAGCCTGGCTCAAGCTCAACAAAAGCCCGTGCACCGCGGCAAAACTCCATGGCGTGGCAAACGCTGCCATAACGATCAGGTCATACCAGGCACTGCCGCGAACCAAGCGGCGATATTGCATTGAAGTCCACATCGATATTGCTCCATCAATTTCCGGGAGCAACCAGGCTAAAGCCTGGAGTATGCTCCAGGGTCAAGCCCTCGAAGAGACGTGATGATGCGCATCGGTGAATTAGCCCAGGCCAGCGCCGTCAGCCGCGACCCGGCAGACAGGGTGCAGCTGGTGCAGTACATCAAGACCGCTCAACGGCTGGGCTTTAACTTCGGCGAGATCGGCCACAGCGTCGGCGCCATCTGGCAGTCGCCCGATCCGGACAGTGCCGTCACACGATTGCTGCAAGACAAGCTCAAACTGATCGAAGCGCGCATGTCCGAACTGGGCGCATTGCGCGATGAGTTGCAACAACGGCTTGGACAAGATTGTCCATTGAATCCACGTCCCTGAACCTCAAGGAAGCCACACATGTCCAGAACCGCACTGATCATCGGTGCCTCCCGCGGCCTTGGCCTCGGCCTGGTGAAAACCCTGCTTGCCGATGGCTGGCAAGTGACCGCCACTGTGCGCAATCCGCAAAACGCCGAGGCCCTCAAGGCATTGGGCAAGGTGCGGATCGAGAAACTCGACATGGACGATCAGCAAGCGGTGATCATGCTGAGCCAGAAACTCAAGGACGAAGTGTTTGACCTGCTGTTCGTCAACGCCGGGGTGAAAGGCCCTGAGGTGCAGACACCAAACGGCGGCGCGACCCTGGCCGAGGTTGGCCAACTGTTCTTCACCAATGCCGTTGCGCCGATCAACCTGGCGCAACGCTTTGTAGGGCAAATCCGCCCGGACAACGGCGTGCTGGCCTTCATGAGTTCGGTGTTGGGCAGCGTGACCATGCCAGACGCGCCGGAACTGGCGCTGTACAAGGCCAGCAAGGCTGCACTCAATTCCATGACCAACAGCTTCGTCACGCAGTTGGGCGAAACCAGCCTTACCGTACTGTCGCTGCATCCGGGCTGGGTGAAAACCGACATGGGCGGTGAAGGTGCTGACATCGATGTGGACACCAGCACACGCGGACTGATTGACCAGGTGAATGCGTATGCCGGCAAGGGCGGGCATCACTTCATCAACTACAGGGGTGAAACCATTCCCTGGTAACCACCGCCGTCCACTGTAGGAGCGAGCCTGCTCGCGATGGACGCCAAAGATGACGCGGGCTTTCTGGATGCCCGCGTTATCTGGACGTTTTTCGCGAGCATGCTCGCTCCTGCAAGGGTTTTACGTTGTCTGGTCGGACCGGGCTTGCCCGCGACACCGTTTTGATTAAAACTTGGCACCTCGCCTCCCCGGCGACCCTGGATCAGCAGACAGGGCAACACTGAGCTGGCAACCCTGAACCCAACTTTCAGAGGAGCCGGCCAACATGCCTGCGACCCGTACCTGGTTAAAAAATCCCCTCGCCATTTTTACAGCCAACGACCTCGACGCCCGTGGCGGCCTGGTGCTGCAAGACGGTCTGATCGTCGAAGTACTTGGCCTCGGCCAACAGCCCTCCGCGCCGTGCAATGAAGTATTCGATGCCCGCGAGCATGTGATCCTGCCGGGGCTGATCAACACCCATCACCACTTCTATCAAACCCTGACCCGCGCCTGGGCACCCGTGGTCAACCAGCCTTTGTTTCCGTGGCTGAAAACCCTGTACCCGGTCTGGGCACGCCTGACACCGGAAAAGCTCGCCCTCGCCACCAAAGTCGCCTTGGCTGAACTGCTGTTGTCCGGTTGCACCACGGCCGCCGACCACCACTACCTGTTCCCCGAAGGCCTGGAAAATGCGATCGATGTACAAGTCGAGAGCGTTCGCGAACTGGGCATACGCGCCATGCTGACGCGCGGCTCCATGAGCCTGGGTGAAAAGGACGGAGGCCTGCCGCCGCAGCAAACCGTGCAGGAAGGTGAAGTGATCCTGGCCGATAGCCAGCGCTTGATCGCCGAGTACCACGAACGTGGCGAAGGCGCGCAAATCCAGATCGCCCTGGCGCCCTGCTCCCCCTTCTCCGTCACCCCGCAAATCATGTCTGCCAGCGCAGAACTGGCGAACAACCTCGACGTGCGCCTGCACACGCACCTGGCGGAAACCCTCGACGAAGAAGATTTCTGCCTGCAGCGCTTTGGCCTGCGCACCGTCGATTACCTGGACAGCGTCGGCTGGCTCGGACCGCGTACCTGGCTGGCACACGGCATCCACTTCAACCCGGATGAAATCGCCCGCCTTGGCGCCGCCGGCACGGGTATTTGCCATTGCCCGAGCTCGAACATGCGCCTGGCCTCCGGCATCTGCCCGACCATCGAGCTGACCGATGCCGGCGCGTTGCTCGGTCTTGGCGTGGACGGTTCTGCCTCCAACGATGCGTCGAACATGATGCTCGAAACCCGTCAGGCGTTGTACATCCAGCGTCTGCGCTACGGTGCCGAGAAAATCACACCAGAGCGCGTACTGGGCTGGGCGACCAAAGGCTCGGCCAGTTTGCTTGGGCGCAGCGACATCGGTGAAATCGCCGTGGGCAAACAAGCTGACCTGGCGCTGTTCAAACTCGACGAGTTGCGCTTCTCCGGCAGCCACGATCCGGTATCGGCACTGCTCTTGTGCGGCGCGGACCGTGCGGACCGGGTGATGGTCGGCGGCAAGTGGCGAGTGATCGACGGGCAGGTCGAGGGGCTGGACCTGAAGGGATTGATTGCCGATCACAGCCAGGCGGCTCGGCAGTTGATCGCGGGCGTCTGACCCAACACCGATCCACTGTAGGAGCTGGCGCAGCCTGCGATCTTTTGATTTTGCTTCTAAAAAACAAGATCAAAAGATCGCAGGCTGCGCC
>NZ_JBYTEO010000107.1:0-13047 GCF_058791355.1 Pseudomonas sp. EB271-G4-1 | reverse complement strand
AAAAGCTGAAGGCTGCCCAAGGCAGCCTTCAGCTATGAAACATGTTTACCGGACACTAGTGACGCTCTGCGTGGGAACGATCAGGTAGAGGAGATCAACCCTCTTCCAGCCACCAGCGCAACGGCTTGCCTTCAGCTGGCCAGAAGCGCATCTGGTCGATCGACGAGACGTCCCAGCGCTGCACGCTTTCCAGCGCCTGGAGGAAGCGTTTTTCCTGCTCCATCAGTGCCGGCGCACAGAGCTTGCGAGTGCTGCCGATCTTGCCGAAGCTCAGCTTGTCGCCTTCCAGTGTGTACGGCGCAAACCAGTGGTTGCAACCGCCGCTACCGTAGGCGCGACCGTCTTCACCCAGGGTGATGGTCAGGTGGCTGTAGTCCATCAACGGCCGTTCGCCGATCCACTCCAGGATATAGCTGCGATTTTGCTGCAGTTGCACCGGCTCGGCGGCGCAGCCCAGCAGGCTTGCACCGGCCATCGCAGTCAGGGCGAGGCGTTTCATCACGCAGGCTCCTGGCATTTGGGGCACAGGTGTTTCTCGCCAACGGTGGTCCAGCCCAACTCGGCAATCCGCGCGGTGGCAGCAGGCTTTTCGGCCTTGTTGCCGAGCTTGGCGTCAACGGCGAATTCGAAACTCAGCTCCTTGGCGCAGCTGTCGCAGTTCACCTGCCAGGTATGGATCGCCAGTTCGCCGAACACTGGACCACTGGCCACCGCGACCCATTGCCCTGGCGGGTTGATCAGGTGGCGAACCGTTTCGACGGTCAGGCGCATGGACAGGTCCTTGGCGCCCTTGAGGGTCACGACCAGCACGTCGTTATTACGAATCGAGCCGCCGTTGCCGGTGACTTGATAACGTCCCGGCACTAGGGCGCGGCATTCAGTGAGGGTGTGTTGCGGGTTCATCAGGGTGTAGCGGAAATCGTGTTCGACCATGGGTCCTCCAAATATGCGCGATATGCTAGCACGGGCATAAGCGCAGCATGGCGCGGGCATATGACCTTCGATCAGGTTCAATCACCCTCGACCTGATTCTCCGGGGTTCCTGCCGCCCAGGCCGCGATGTTCTGCAAGGTGGTCGCGGCAATAGCGCCCAAGGCTTCGCGGGTGAGGAAGGCCTGGTGTGCCGTGACGATCACGTTGGGGAAGGTCAGCAACCGCGCGAGTACATCGTCCTGCAACGGCAGATCGGAACGGTCTTCGAAAAACAGTTGCGCTTCCTCTTCATACACATCCAGTCCCAAATAACCCAGTTGGCCAAGCTTCAAGGCATCGATCAGTGCCGGGGTGTCCACCAGGCCGCCGCGGCCAGTGTTGATCAACATGGCGCCAGGCTGCATGTGCGCCAGGGATTGGTGGTTGATCAAGTGCTTGCTCTGCTCGTTGAGCGGGCAGTGCAGGCTGATGATCTGCGACTCGGCCAGCAGCTGCGGCAAGCTCAGGTAGCGGGCGCCCAGCGCTTCGACCTGCGGATTGGGGAAGGGGTCGTAGGCCAGCAACTGGCAACCGAAGCCATGCATGATTTTCGCAAAAGTCGCGCCGATCTGCCCGGTGCCGACCACGCCGACGGTCTTGCCCACCAGGTCGAACCCCGTCAACCCGTGCAGGCTGAAATCGCCTTCGCGCGTGCGGTTGTAGGCGCGGTGCAGGCGTCGGTTGAGGGCCAGGATCAGGGCTACCGCATGCTCGGCCACGGCGTGGGGCGAATAGGCCGGGACGCGCACGACCGCCAGCCCCAGTCGCTTGGCCGCCGCCAGGTCGACATGGTTGAAACCGGCCGAACGCAAGGCGATCAGACGGGTACCCGCCGCAGCCAGGCGTTCGAGCACCGGGGCGCTTAGATCATCGTTGATAAAGGCACAGACCACCTCGTGGTGCTCCGCCAGCGCGACGGTATCGAGGCTCAATCGTGCCGATTGGAAGTGCAACTCGATACCCGGTGGCAGGCTGGCGGCGAGAAAGCTGTCGCGGTCGTAGGTCTGGCTGCTGAAAAGAATCGTGCGCATGCTGTCCTCCTGGAAAGTGCATCAGGCGTTGATGCGCGCCTGGGCGGCCAGGCGATTGATCGCCCGGTCGAGATCTTCAAGTGCGCCGAAGGCCTTCGGGTCTTGCTGCTTGAGCAAGGTTTCACTGCGTTGGCAAGCGGCGCGCAATTGCGGAACGCCGCAATAGCGGGTAGCGCCATGCAGGCGATGAACCCGTTCGATCAAGGCGTTGTGGTCATTACTTTGCCGAGCCTGGCGGATGGCTTCGCGGTCGGCTTCCAGAGATGCCAGCAGCATTGCCAGCATGTCTGCCGCCAGATCGGCCTTGCCGGCGGCCAGGCGCAAGCCTTCTTCGTGATCGAGCACCTGCAACTCGTAGGTGTTGGCGTGGCCATCGCCTGCACGCTCTGGCGAATGGTTGCGCAGTGCCAACCCGCTCCATTTGAGTACCACTTGCGCCAGTTGCCGCTCGCTGATCGGCTTGGTCAGGTAATCGTCCATGCCGCTTTGCAGCAATGCGCGTTTTTCATTGGCCATGGCATGCGCCGTGAGGGCCACGATCGGCAGCGGCGTGCAATGCCGTTCGCTTTCCCATTGGCGGATCGCTTCGGTACTTTGGCGCCCATCCATGCCGGGCATCTGCACGTCCATCAATACCAGGTCGAATGTCTCGTTCTGCACCGCCTTGATCGCCGCGTAGCCGCTTTCCACGGCGAGCACCTTGGCGCCCATGTCTTCAAGCAGGGTTTGCACCAGCAGCAAATTGGCCGGATTGTCGTCGACGCACAGCACCTTCGGCGCACGGCTCGACAGCGGCTCGCTGGACTCGGTGCGCGACTGTCGCGGGTTGACCAGGTCGGACAGCGCGCGCCGCAGCTTGCGGGTACAGGCAGGCTTGGCCTGGAGCTGGCTGTGGGGGTTGGGCACCGACAGGTGGAATAGCGTCTGCTCCGTGGTGGGGCACAGCACCAGCACCTTGCAACCCAGGTGCTCGAGGTCCCAGATGTGTTGGTTCAGGCGTTCCGGTGGCATGTCGTTGCTGGTGATGCCCAGCACCGCGAGTTCGATCGCCTGATCGGTCTGATGCACGCCGGTGACGCCGTTCGTCAGGTTTTCAAGGGTATTGAATGTGGTGACGTCCAGGCCACAGTCTTCCAGTTGATGCTGCAACGCCTGGCGTGCCAGCTCATGATTTTCCAGCACGGCGACCCGCCGTCCGAGCAGTGGCGCACTCGGCAGGTCCTCGGCATCGTCGCGGGCCTTGGGCAGGTTCAGGCTGATCCAGAATTCCGAACCCTCGCCCGGGGTGCTGTCGACGCCAATCTCGCCCCCCATCTGTTCGATCAGGCGCTTGGAGATCACCAGGCCCAGGCCCGTGCCACCGGGTTGCCGCGACAGCGAGTTATCGGCCTGGCTGAAGGCCTGGAACAGCGCGCGCACGTCCTGGTTTGACAGGCCGATGCCGGTGTCCTGGATGCTGATGCGCAATTGCACGCTGTCTTCGTGCTCTTCTTCGAGCATGGCCCGGGCGACGATGGTGCCCTCGCGGGTGAACTTGATCGCATTGCTGACCAGGTTGGTCAGGATCTGCTTGAGCCGCAACGGATCGCCCACCAGCGACAGGGGCGTATCGCGATACACCAGGCTGATCAGTTCCAGCTGTTTGGCGTGGGCGGCCGGGGCGAGGATGGTCAGTGTGTCTTGCAGCAGGTCGCGCAAATTGAACGGAATATGGTCGAGCACCAGCTTGCCTGCCTCGATCTTCGAAAAGTCGAGGATCTCGTTGATGATCCCCAACAAGCTGTCGGCAGACTTTTCGATGGTGCCCAGGTAATCGAGTTGACGCGGGGTCAGTTCACTTTTTTGCAGCAGGTGGGTGAAGCCGAGGATGCCGTTGAGTGGCGTGCGTATTTCATGGCTCATGTTGGCCAGGAACTCGGACTTGATCCGGCTCGCCTCCAGCGCCTCCATGCGCGCCAGGTCCAGTTCGATGTTCTGGATCTCGATGGTCTCGAGGTTCTGGCGCACGTCCTCGGTGGCCTGGTCGATGCTGTGTTGCAGTTCTTCCTGGGCATTCTGCAGCGTCCCGGCCATGCGATTGATGCCGGAGGCCAACTCATCCAGCTCCTGGCTGCCCAGGGGGGGCAGTCGAGTTTCCAGATGACCGTCCTTGAGTTGCGCCACTGCTTGTTTGATCTGGGTCAGCGGCCGATTGATCGTGCGGCCCATGCGCAACGCCAGCAGCGCCGCGCCGCCGAGACCGGCGCCGATCATCAACAGGCTGGCGAACAGGCTGCGGTAGCCACGCAGCAGCATGCCGTTGTGGGACAGTTCGAGTTCGACCCAGCCCAGCAGGCGATCGGCTTCATCGGGGATCACGTCGCCGGCCAGGTTGCGGTGTTTGCCGAACACCGGCAGCAGGTAACGCGTTGCTTCGTTGCCACTGCGACGCTGCATCTGCGAGCCTTCGCCCATTGGCGCCTGGGTCAGCATGATCGGCCCGGCGTGGGCCCGCGGCGTGCGGTCTGGCGCAAGGAAGGTCACGGCTCGCACGTCCGGTTGTTCCAGGGACTGGGTGGCGATACGTTCCAGCATTTCGTTGTTGTTGTGCCCCATGGCTGGCGCCACCAACGGCGCCAGTTGCTCGGCGATCATTTCGCCGCGCTGCAGGAGTTGGGTTTGCAGGTCCGATTGCTGCATCCAGGTGAAATAGCCGCCCAGGACCAATGCCATGAGGCTGGTCGGCAGCAACGTCAGCAACAGCACACGGCCCTTGATTCCCAGTTTCGTCAGCACGCCACTCTCCTGCAACCGGCTGTTTATCGAGCTGCGCGTGCGTCTGGCACGCGCCACTTGCGCAGTGTAGCGATTTGCAGGCGGGCGATCCTCGATAATTGATGCCGTCACTCGTCGGTTGGTCGTGCGCTTTTGCACCCTGCGCAACCCTTGGGTTGCCCCGGGAGAAGCAATCTTGAATAATTACCAACTGAGAATTATTTGCAGATACTAATGACGACCATCAACGCTGGCCATCCCCGTATCCTCTCCATCGAAGACGACCTCGTACTCGGTGCCTATGTGCATGAACATCTGGGCCGTAGCGGCTTTCAGGTGACGTGGTGCCAGAATGGCCGCGAGGGCCTGGCCATTGCCCGCGAGCAAGCCTTCGATGTGGTGTTGATGGACATTTTGTTGCCAGGTATGGACGGGCTGGCGGTACTGACGCAACTACGCCGCAGCCATTCCACCCCGGTGTTGCTGATGTCGGCACTCGGTGCCGAAGCCGATCGCATCAGCGGCTTTCGGCTGGGGGCCGATGATTATCTGCCCAAACCCTTCAGCATGATCGAGTTGCGCGTGCGCATCGAAGCCATTCTGCGCCGCGTAGCGCTCGATCGCCGGCCGACGCCTGTGGCGATGGTGGCCGAGGTAGACAGTCTGCGTTTTGACGACGATCACTTCGACGTTTTTCATGGACAACAACCTGCCGGCCTGACTCGAACTGAGTATCGCCTGCTGGAAACCCTGAGCCGCAGCGTCGACGAAGTGCTGAGCAAAGCCTTTCTTTATCAACAGGTACTGCAACGCGGTTATGCCGCCCACGATCGTAGCCTCGACATGCACATCAGCCAGATTCGCCGCAAACTCAAGGCCATCGGCTATACCGAGCGGGAGGTGCGCACGGTCTGGGGCAAGGGCTATATCCTGAGTGCCGTCGATGAGATGTAACGTGCCGGGCCGGCACTCGCTGTTCTGGAAACTGGCGTGCCTGTTGGTGGCGTTCTGTCTGCTGATGATCTGGTTGAGCTGGTCCTGGGGCCGCTACATGGAGCAGCGCAACCAGTTCCTCTCCGATGAGGCCCGCGGCACCCTGGCGCGCTATGCCGCCGAAGCCGAACAAGCCTGGCAGCAGGGCCAGAGTGTCGGCGTCGATGACTGGCTGCAGGGCATGCATCAGCGGGAGAAAGGCTGGGTCGGTGTCATCGGCGGTGATTTGCAATCCTTGAGCAACCAATCGCTGACGGACAAGGAAGTCGAGCGCCTGACTTTTTTGCGCGGCCTCGATTGGCCGATCCACAAAAAAGGCCGGCCGTGGATGCGCATACCGTTTCCCAGTGACCCGTCCGTCGGCAGCCTGGTGATCGAACTGCCGCAACGCTTCGTGCCCGGGGGCTACCGGGTGTTCTGGCGGGTGATCACCAACGGCGTGATTCCGGGCTTGTTCACCTTGCTGTTGTGCGTCGGCCTGTATCGCTTGTTGGTGGTGCCACTCAATCACTTGCGCGAACAGGCCAATGCCTGGCGTGCCGATCAACTGAACGTACGGCTGTCGAGCCGCACCACCAATCGTTCCGATGAGTTGGGCGAATTGGCCAGGGCGTTCGATCACATGTCCGAGCGCCTGCAAAGTACCGTGGCATTGCAGCAACAACTGTTGCGCGACCTGTCCCATGAATTGCGCACGCCGTTGAGCCGCCTGCGGGTGGCCAGTGAAAGCGAGCAGGGGCTTGAACAGTTGCGCGAGCGCATTGGCCGCGAAGTCGATGGCATGCAACGGCTGGTGGAGGACACGCTGCAACTGGCCTGGCTCGATACCGAACGTACGCGATTACCCGACGAATCGATCCAGGTCCAGGCCCTGTGGGAAATGCTCACGGAAAACGCCTGTTATGAAAGTTGCTGGCCGGATACGCAGTTGCAATGCTCGGTGGACGCCTCCTGCTGGGTGCGCGGCCATCTCAATACCCTGGCCCAGGCCCTCGAGAACATGCTGCGCAACGCCATTCGACATTCGCCCAAGGGTGGCATCGTCCATCTGGGCGGGCGGCGCGACGGCGACTTCTGGCACCTGTGGCTGGAGGATCAGGGTGGCGGCGTGGCGGAGGCGGATCTTGAGCGGATCTTCCTGCCCTTTACCCGCCTCGACGGCTCGCGGCCGGGGGATGGCGGATTTGGCCTGGGCTTGAGCATCGCCAGGAATGCGGTGCGGCGTCAGGGTGGAAGGCTTTGGGCACAGAACACAGGGCGCGGGTTGCGGATGAATATGCGCCTGGTGGCGGATGATGGAACTGTCAGTGACGATGCCATCGCGAGCAGGTTCTCGAATCCTGCGAACGTGCTGATTTTGCCGGAGCGTTCCTGAGTTTCTGTACGACATTTCCCAAAGGGTATCACCGGTCATTTCAAGCATCCTTGACGGTTTAAGCTCAGGCTCTTACTCGTGTCCAAGGACCCATTGCATGAATGTAACCCAGGTGCCCGGCAGTACCACCGACGATCGCTTCAATGAAGTGCTTGCCCTGATTCAAAGTGCCAGGCGCCAGGCAATGCAGGCGGTGAATACTCAACTGATCGAGCTCTATTGGCAGGTTGGTGCTTATATAAGCCGCAAGATGGAGAAGGCGGAGTGGGGTGATTCTGTTGTCGGTCAACTGGCAGAACATCTGAGCCAGACCCAACCGGCGCTGCGTGGCTTTACTCGGTCGAACCTGTTCCGCATGCGTCAGTTTTACGAAACCTACCGTAGCGAATTAAAAGTCGCACCACTGGCGCGACAATTGTCCTGGTCCCATAACTTGATCATCTTCGGCCAAAGCAGGCACCCGCAAGAGCGCGAGTTTTACCTGCGAATGGCCGTTCAGGAAAAATGGTCAAAGCGCGAGCTGGAGCGTCAGTTCAAGGCGGCGCTGTTCGAGCGCAGCGTAACCCAGCCGGCCAAAGTCTCCTCAGTACTGAAACAGACTCATCCCTCTGCGCTTGAAATATTCCGCGACGCCTACATGGTCGAGTTTCTCGACCTGCCCGGCGCCCACGGCGAAACCGATTTGCATCGGGGCTTGCTGGCGCGTCTCAAGGAATTTTTGATCGAGCTAGGTCGGGATTTCTGTTTTGTAGGCTCCGAATATCCGCTACAAGTCGGCGGGCGTGATTTTGCCCTGGACTTGCTGTTCTTTCACCGTGGTCTTAACTGCCTGGTGGCCATCGAGCTCAAGGTCGGGCGTTTTGAGCCGGAGTATTTGGGCAAGCTGGGCTTCTATCTGGAAGCCCTGGATCGCGAAGAGCGCAAGCCTCATGAAAACCCGGCAATCGGTGTCCTGCTCTGTGCCAGCAAGGATGACGAAGTCGTCGAATACGCCCTTAACCGCAGCCTGTCACCCGCGCTGATCGCGGAGTATCAGGTCCAACTGCCGGACAAACAGTTGTTGCAGGCCAAGCTGCATGAGTTCTACGCCCTGAATGTCGCTCAATCGGAAGAAGGCTGAATCAGACGCTTATTCCCATAAACCATAAGCACCACACTTTGCGTGATATGGCCTTGCGAGGTTTGCCGGTATGATAGGCGCCCCCGCAGTCTGGATTGCGAATACGCCATGACCTTGCAGTACCCAACCATCGCCGATTGCGTCGGCAACACTCCGCTGGTCCGTTTGCAGCGCCTGCCCGGCGAAACCAGCAACACTCTTTTGCTCAAGCTCGAAGGGAACAACCCGGCGGGTTCGGTCAAGGACCGTCCGGCGCTGTCGATGATCACCCGCGCCGAGTTGCGCGGGCAGATCCATGCCGGCGATACGTTGATCGAAGCGACCTCCGGTAACACCGGCATCGCGCTGGCCATGGCCGCGGCGATCAAGGGTTACAAGATGATCCTGATCATGCCGGACAACTCCAGCGCCGAACGCAAGGCCGCCATGACCGCTTATGGTGCCGAACTGATCCTGGTCAGCCAGGAGCAAGGCATGGAAGGCGCCCGCGACCTCGCCCAGCGTATGGAGGCAGAGGGTCGCGGCAAGGTGCTGGATCAGTTCGCCAACGGTGACAACCCGGAGGCGCACTACACCACCACCGGTCCGGAAATCTGGCGCCAGACCCAGGGCACCATCACCCATTTTGTCAGCTCCATGGGCACCACCGGCACCATCATGGGCGTCTCGCGTTACCTGAAAGAACAGAACGAGAGCGTGCAAATCATCGGTCTGCAACCGATGGAAGGTTCGGCGATCCCGGGTATCCGTCGCTGGCCCCAGGAATATCTGCCGAAGATCTACCAGGCCGATCGCGTGGACCGCATCGTCGATATGGCCCAGAGCGAAGCCGAAGACGTGACCCGTCGACTGGCTCGCGAAGAAGGCATCTTCTGTGGCGTGTCCTCTGGCGGTGCCGTGGCAGCGATGCTGCGCCTGTCCAAAGAAGTTGAAAACGCGGTGATCGTCGCGATCATCTGCGACCGTGGCGACCGATACCTGTCGACCGGCATTTTCGACGCGCCCAACTGATGGCCAAGCATGAGAGAGGCCTGCGCTTCCAGCCCACCGGCGGCAGCAAGGCCCCGCAAGTCCCGACCGGCAAAAAGCAGCGTCTCAACATCGAGCGCCTGGCCAACGACGGTCGCGGTATCGCGTTTTTCGAAGGTCGCACCTGGTTCGTCATCGGCGCACTGGCCGGTGAAGAAGTCGAGGCGCGCGTACTCGGCGCCCACGGCAAAGTGGTCGAGGCGCGTACCGAGCGGGTGTTCAAGGCCAGCGAACTGCGTCGCCCGGCACCGTGCGCCCATGCCAGCCGTTGCGGCGGCTGCAGCGTGCAGCATCTGCCCCACAACGAACAACTCGCCCTGAAACAGCGCATGCTCGCCGAGCAATTGTCGAAGGTCGCCGGTGTCGAGCCCGAAGAATGGGCCGCGCCTTTGAGCGGCCCGGAATTCGCCTATCGACGTCGCGCCCGGGTAGCGGTGCGCTGGGACATGAAAGCGAAAAAACTCGAAGTCGGTTTCCGCGCCGCCGGCAGCCAGGACATCGTCGGCATCGATGATTGCCCGGTGCTGGTACAGCCCTTGCAGCCGATCATGGCCCACTTGCCGCAGATGCTGCGACGATTGAGCAAACCTCAGGCCCTGGGGCACGTGGAATTGTTCAGCGGCTCATCGCTGGCGGTATTGCTGCGCCACATGGCGCCGTTGTCCGAAAGCGACTTGACCATCCTCAAGGAATTCTGCGCGCTCCATGAAGCCCAGTTGTGGTTGCACGGGGACGGCGAGCCGCATCCGGTCGAGGCCGATCAGTCCTTGGGCTATCGTCTTGAACAGTGGGATTTGAATCTGGCGTATCGGCCCGGGGATTTCATCCAGGTCAATGCGGGGGTCAACGAAGCGATGGTTGCCCAGGCGCTGGATTGGCTGAAACCGCAAGCCGATGAGCGAGTTCTCGATCTATTCTGTGGGTTGGGTAACTTTGCCTTGCCATTGGCTAAAGCTGTTCGCGAAGTCGTTGCGGTGGAGGGTGTGCAGGTGATGGTCGATCGCGCAGCCGCGAATGCTGTCAGCAACAATCTGCATAATGCGCAGTTTTTTCAGGCCGATTTATCCCAGCCGTTGACCGATGCTGAATGGGCGCGTGAAGGCTTTTGTGCGGTACTCTTGGACCCACCGCGTGACGGCGCTTTCGAGGTCGTGCGCAAGCTCAAGTCCCTGGGGGCCGAGCGGTTGGTCTATGTGTCGTGCAACCCGGCAACCCTGGCGCGCGACACGGTCGAATTGATCAAGCAGGGCTACCGGTTAAAACGTGCCGGGATTCTCGATATGTTTCCTCAGACGGCACATGTCGAAGCCATGGCGTTATTTGAAGCGAGCTAGGATGCTCGTCTGGTCCGACTGGCCCGCCCGTGCAGCCGCGTACCAGCCCGACGTGGGCTCATGGGCAACGAAGGTCAGCGATTTGACGCATTGAATCTGCGTCGTAGGGAAGGTAAGCAAGATGGTACAGGTGAGAGCACACCAGCCGATCAACACCGACGGCAGTATCAATCTCGAGGCTTGGCTCGATCACGCGGTCAGTGTCGATCTGGCACTGGATCGCGAAGCCTTGAAAGAAGCCTGCGAGTACGCTCGCGAGGCCGAACAACAAGCCAATGCGGCGAAGAATTTGTGGTCCGAAGGGACCTCGAGTTTCCGCACCGGCCTTGAGATCGCCGAGATCCTCGCCGACCTCAAGCTCGATCAGGATTCGCTGGTTGCCGCGGTTCTCTACCGCGGTGTGCGTGAAGGCCAGATTCCGTTGCCGGCGGTCAGCCAGCGCTTTGGTCCCGTAGTCGCCAAACTCATCGACGGCGTGCAACGCATGGCCGCGATCAGCGACAGCCTGAGCCCGCGCAAGTCCATGGTGATGGGTACTCAGGGCCAGGTGGAAAACCTGCGCAAGATGCTGGTGGCCATGGTCGACGACGTTCGCGTCGCCCTGATCAAACTGGCCGAGCGAACCTGTGCGATCCGTGCGGTGAAAACCGCCGATGACGAAAAGCGCAACCGCGTTGCCCGCGAGGTGTTCGACATCTACGCGCCGCTCGCTCATCGCCTGGGTATCGGCCACATCAAGTGGGAACTGGAGGACTTGTCCTTCCGTTACCTGGAGCCGGACCAGTACAAGCAGATCGCCAAGTTGCTCCACGAGCGGCGACTGGATCGCGAGCGCTTCATCAGCGACGTGATGAGCCAGCTGAAAAACGAATTGCAGGCCACCGGGGTCGATGCCGATATCAGCGGCCGGGCCAAACATATCTATTCGATCTGGCGCAAAATGCAGCGCAAGGGCCTGGAGTTCAGCCAGATCTACGACGTGCGCGCCGTGCGTGTGCTGGTGCCGGAAATGCGCGACTGCTACACCGCGCTGGGCATTGTCCACACCCTGTGGCGGCACATTCCCAAAGAATTCGACGACTACATCGCCAACCCCAAGGAAAACGGCTATCGCTCGTTGCACACGGCGGTGATCGGTCCTGAGGGCAAGGTGCTGGAAGTACAGATCCGTACCCACGCCATGCATGAGGAGGCCGAACTCGGTGTATGCGCCCACTGGCGCTACAAGGGCACCGACGTCAAGTCTGGCTCCAATCACTACGAAGAAAAAATCTCCTGGCTGCGTCAGGTGCTCGAGTGGCACGAAGAGCTGGGTGACATTGGCGGGTTGGCCGAACAGCTGCGGGTCGATATCGAACCCGACCGGGTCTACATCTTTACCCCGGACGGTCACGCCATCGACTTGCCCAAGGGCGCGACGCCACTGGACTTCGCCTACCGTGTGCACACCGAGATCGGTCACAACTGCCGTGGCGCCAAGATCAACGGGCGCATCGTGCCGCTCAACTACAGCCTGCAGACCGGTGAGCAGGTCGAGATCATCACCAGCAAGCACGGCACGCCAAGCCGCGACTGGCTGAACCCGAACCTGGGTTACGTCACGACGTCACGGGCACGGGCGAAGATCGTTCACTGGTTCAAGTTGCAGGCCCGCGATCAGAACGTCGCCGCCGGTAAAACCCTGCTGGAACGGGAACTCAATCGCCTCGGCTTGCCAGCGGTGGATTTCGACAAGCTGGCCGACAAGGCCAACATGAAAACCGCCGAGGACATGTTTGCCGCGCTCGGTGCCGGCGACCTGCGCCTGGCGCAACTGGTCAACCTGGCGCAGCAACTGGTCGAGCCGGAACGTGGCAACGAACAGCTGGAACTGATTCCACGCAAGGCCACCGGCTACAAGCCAGGCAAGCGTGGTGATATCCAGATCCAGGGTGTGGGCAACCTGATGACCCAGATGGCAGGTTGCTGCCAGCCGTTGCCGGGGGATGCGATCGTCGGCTACATCACCCAGGGGCGTGGCGTCAGTATCCACCGCCAGGACTGTGCCTCGGTGCTGCAATTGGCCGGGCGCGAGCCTGAACGGATCATTCAGGTCAGCTGGGGGCCGGTACCGGTGCTCACCTACCCGGTGGACATCGTCATCCGTGCCTACGACCGTTCCGGATTGCTGCGTGATGTCTCGCAGGTGTTGCTCAACGAGCGAATCAACGTGTTGGCGGTCAATACCCGCTCGAACAAGGAGGACAACACCGCGCTGATGTCTCTGACCATCGAGATTCCAGGGCTGGACGCGTTGGGGCGGTTGCTGGGGCGGATTTCCCAGTTGCCGAACATCATCGAAACCCGGCGTAACCGTACGCCATGAACCTCACCCCTGTAGGAGCTGCCGCAGGCTGCGATCTTTTGATCTTGATTTTTTAAGATCAAAAGATCGCAGCC
>NZ_JBYTEO010000106.1:0-13630 GCF_058791355.1 Pseudomonas sp. EB271-G4-1 | reverse complement strand
GTCCTACATTGAAAATGCGATCCCTGTAGGAGCTGACGAGCGAAGCGAGGCTGCGATCTTTTGATCAACAAAAAAGCCCCTCTTGCGAGGGGCTCCTTGTGCAGAGCTTTGAGCTATTCCACATCAGGCCATCTGAATGATGGTCTGCATGATGGTGCTCTGGGTAGAGATGGTCTTGGCGTTCGCCTGGTAATTGCTCTGCGCCTTGATCAAATCGACCAGCTCATTGGTCACGTTGACGTTGGACTCTTCCAGGGAGTTGGAGCGGATCGTACCCAGCGAGCCGGTTTCCGGCGCGTCGTAGCCCGGGATGCCCGAAGCGTAGGTTTCTTTCCAGCTGGTGCCGCCGACTGCCTGCAGGCCTTGTTCGTTGGTGAAGCTGGCCAGCGCCAGTTGGCCAATCGGCTTGGTCTGATAGTTACTGAAGTTTGCCAACAGCACACCGCTGCCGTCGATGGTCAGGTTGGTGATCTGACCCGTGGCATAACCGTTCTGCACGGGAATAGAGCGCGCGGTATCGGCGTTGAACTGAGTCGTGTTATCCATGGCAATTGTCAGGCCTGCCGGATCGGCGGCTGCACCATTGGCCGTCCAGACACCATCCTTGACTGTGCCCGGGGTCCAGTTGGTGACTTTCAGCTCATTGCTGATCACCGGAGCAGGCGTTGGAACGGTCGGAGGCACGGTGGGTGGAACCGGCGTGCTGACCGACACCAGCTTGCCCGACGTGTCGAAGGTCATGGTCGAAGCGATTGGCGGCGTCGCAGCGTCCGTCGGGTCACTGCCGTCCGGATTACGGTTATCGATCAGGGTGTAGGTATCCCAAGTGTTCGGCCCCGTCTTGACCATGTATTGATCCATGGTGTGCTGGTTGCCCTGAGTATCAAAAACCGGCGTACTGAACTGCTTGGTAAAGGTTTCCGATTTGCTAGGATCGAACTTGTTGGTTGCCACTGCCTGATCGATCACGGGAGACGTCGAGTTCAGGTTGATCGTCGACGACACCGTGGTGGTGGATTTTGGCGCCAGGTTGGAGGTGTCGATGCGCAGGTCGGTCAATACGCCGTTGACAATCTTGCCATTGTTATCAACACCATAGCCCTGCAGGCGCGAGGTGCCATCGCTGTTGGTGACGTAGCCTTCCTTGTCGACCTTGAACGTGCCCGCGCGGGTATAGGATAACGAGCCGCTGTTGTTCAGTACGAAGAAGCCTGAGCCGTTGATCCCCATGTCCAGCACGTTACCGGTGGCGCTGATGTCGCCCTGGGTAAATTGTTGGGAAACGTTGGCCAGGCGCACGCCGCTGCCGGTGACCTTGCTGCCGGTACCCAGCTTCGACGCCGAGTACACATCTTCGAATTCTGCGCGGGACGACTTGAAGCCGGTGGTTGCCACGTTGGCGATGTTGTTACCGGTGACGTCCAATTGCTTGTTGGCGGCATAGAGACCGCTAAGGCCGATGTTGAAAGACATATTCCACTCCTTTTGTGCCGCGTTAGTCGGCTCTATATACCAATGGTTTGCACTTTGGACAGGGCGACACTGCCGAGCCCGGCCAGGTTGAGCATCAACTCACCGCCGGTCTGGCTGATGGTCACGCTGTTGACCGTTGCCGGCAGATTGGTGACCAGTGCCACGGCCTTGTCATCGATGGTGGTGTTCGCCACAAAGGTATAAGTACCCGAATCAACGACCTTGCCGGCATCGTCCTTACCATCCCAGGTGAAGCTGCCAGTGCCGGCTTTCTGATCATCCAGGGTGATGGTACGGATGGTCTTGCCATCCTTGTCGGTGATTTTCACCGACACTTCAGCCACCGACTGTGGAATGACGACGGAACCGGTCATGCCCTTCGTGGTGTCGACCACGGCCTTGTCGCCCGGTGCGATGACGGAACGCCCGACCAGTGCCGAAGCCTGCAATGCCTGGGACGAGTTGTAGTTGCCAGCGATGCCGGACACGGTATCGTTGAGCGTGGTGATGCCTTCCAGGCTGCTGAACTGCGCCAGTTGTGCCACGAACTCGCCGTTGCCCTGAGGCTCCAGCGGGTTCTGGTTTTTCAGCTGGGTCACCAGTAATTGCAGGAACGCATCCTTGCCCAGGGCCTTCTTGCCCGTGGCACTGCTGGCCGCCGATGTGAGGCTGTCGGAATTGGTATTGGTCTTGATCGACGAGTTGGCCAGGATGTCGTTGAGGCTCAGACCACTGGTGGTATCGGTAACACTCATCTGAGTCGCCCCTTATCACTGACCGAGGGTCAGGACCTTCTGCATCATGGTTTTGGCGGTATTCATCATTTCGGCGTTGGTCTGGAACGAACGGCTCGCGGAAATCATGTCAGCCATTTCTTCCACCACGTTGACGTTCGGGTAGTAGACATAGCCCTTGGCATCGGCGGCCGGATGGTTCGGCTCGTAGCGTGCCTCAAGGTTGCTCTGGTCCTCGACCACGCCCAGTACCTGCACGCCTTGCCCGGCTGCGTCCTGGTTCTGGAACAGAGAATCGCTGCCAGCACCTTGAGCGCCCTGGAACATGGTGGCGAACACCGGGTGACGCGCACGGTAGGTCTGGTCGATGCTCGACGAGACGGTCTCGGCGTTGGCGATGTTCGAAGCCACGGTGTTCAAGCGCGTGGTCTGGGCACTCATGCCGCTACCGGCAATGTTGAAAACACTGGAGAGAGACATGACTTATTCTCCGCGCAGGGCTGACACCAGCCCTTTGAATTTGCTGTTGAGCAGGGTGAAGCTGGCCTGGAAGTTGACCGAGTTTTCTGCGTAGTTCGACTGTTCCAGCTGGGCGTCCACGGTGTTCTGGTCGATCGACGGTTGCATCGGCGTGCGGTACATCAGCGACTCGTCGCCATTGCCCAGGCCCTGGGCCTCGATGTGACGGCTGTTGGTCATGTTCAAGGCGAAGGTGCCATTCTTGGCCTTGTCGTTCTGCGCCTCGAGCACTTTCGAGAACTCCAGGTCCCGAGCCTTGTAGTTGGGGGTGTCGGCGTTGGCAATGTTGTTGGCCAGGACTTCGGCACGCTGAGCGCGGAAGCCCAATGCCTTTTCGTGAATACCGAGCGCTTTATCGAAGCTGATGCTCATGGCGGGAAACCTTCGGCTGACCTGTTTTTCGTGAGATGGTCAAAGCAAGCGTCATGCCAATTTAGAAAACCCCATAAACCGGGGCTTTGCGGGCAACGACCCATGCGGCAACGACAGAAAAGCGGCAACCGGTTTCCGCTGGATGCCGCTTTTCTGCCGCTTCCCGTGGACAACACATACCCTGTAGGAGCTGCCGCAGGCTGCGATTTTTTGATTTTGTTTTTTAAGATCAAGTCCAAAAGATCGTCCGAACGCGGCCCGAGCCTTCGGCAGCTCCTACGTGATGCAAGCGCGACAGGCATAAAAAAGGAGCCCTGTGGGCTCCCATTTTTTATGCCTGTCGCGCTTGCATCACTTCGCCTGGTAAATAATCCCCGGGCTGCATTGGACCATCTGGTAATGGTCCGGCAATCCGTTCAGCGCTTCGGAAGCACCGAGGAACAGATAACCTCCCGGCTTCAACGTGCTGTGAATGCGCAAAAGGATGTCCTTCTTCACTTCGGCGGAGAAGTAGATCAGCACATTGCGACAGAACACGATGTCGAACTTGCCAAGGCCGGCGTAGCTGTCCAGCAGGTTGAACGAGCGAAACTCGACCCTGCTCTTGATCGGCGCCTTGATGGCCCAGCGCCCCGGCCCCTTGGGGTCGAAATAACGCTGCAGCCGCTCGGGAGACAAGCCGCGACCGATGGCCAGGCTGTCGTACTCGCCGGTCTTGCAGTTGTTCAGCATGGTGCCCGACAGGTCGGTCGCAACGATCTGTACGCCCATTCTCAACTGCCCGGCATTGAACCGCTCGAACTCATCGATGGACATCGACAGCGAATACGGTTCCTGACCCGACGAGCAGGCCGCCGACCAGATCCGCAGACGCTGACCGGGGCTGGCCTTGATCGCTTCGGGCAGCACCTTGTTTTTCAAGACTTCAAACGGATAGGTATCACGAAACCACAGGGTTTCGTTGGTCGTCATTGCATCCACCACCATCTCGCGCAACCCGCTGCGCGGCTGGGTCTGAATGCGCTGGACCAGCTCACCCAGGGACTTGATGCCTTGCTGCTCCATCAGTTTGTTGAGACGGCTGGAGACTAGATATTGCTTGTTTTCACCGAGCAAAATGCCACAGGCTTTTTCCAGGAACACCCGGAACTGTTCGAAATCCAAATTACCCGTAGACAATGCTGCCGCCTCTAAAATCGTGTTGACTGCCGGGGGCCGAACGCCCCTAGCTGATGTCTGCTGCCTTGATCCGGTCGACTACCCGGGATGCCAGGTCATCAGGACGGAACTTGGCCAGGAAGTCATCGGCACCGACCTTCCTGACCATCGCCTGATTGAATACACCCGACAACGAAGTATGCAGGATGATATGAAGCTTTTGCATGCGAGGGTCGTTGCGGATCTCCGCCGTGAGGGTGTATCCGTCCATTTCCGGCATCTCGATGTCGGAAATCATCATCAGGAACTCCTCCTCTGGCCTCTTGCCCTCGTCGACCAGTTTGCGCAGGTAATCCAGCGCTTGGCGACCGTCGTTCAACGCCACCACTTCAACACCGACCGTTTGCAGGCACCGGGTGACCTGTTTGCGCGCCACTGACGAATCATCGACCGTCAGCACGCGCAAGGAGAGCGCCTTGTGCTGGGTCTCGACATCCACCACGCCAGCGGAGATCGCTTCCGGGGTCGGCGCCACTTCCGCCAGTACCTTTTCGACGTCGATGATTTCCACCAACTGGTTGTCGACCCGGGTCACCGCCGTCAGGTAGTGATCACGTCCGGTGCCCTTGGGTGGTGGATGAATCTCCTCCCAGTTCATGTTGACGATGCGTTCCACCGAGCGAACCAGGAATCCCTGGGTCTTGGTGTTGTACTCCGTGATGATCACGAAGGGGTTGTTCTTGTCCTTCAAGCCACCGGAACCGGTCGCCATCGCCAGATCAAGGATCGGAATGGTCGCCCCCCGAATATTTGCCACGCCACACACGACAGGACTGGACTTGGGCATCAGCGTCAGTTTGGGGCATTGCAGCACCTCCCGCACCTTGAACACGTTGATCCCATACAGCTGCTGGCCGTCGAGACGGAACAACAGCAACTCAAGGCGATTTTGCCCCACCAGTTGCGTGCGCTGGTTCACCGAATCCATTACACCAGCCATGCCTGACTCCTACGCCAACGCTAAGTGTTGTTGCGACGCGCCTTCTTCACTAAACGGCACGGCGCTTGCTTTTTACATGTCATGAACTCAGAACCGACATTATTCCGACGCCTGACCACCCGCTGCCGCCAATGGCTGGGGGTGTTGTCGGCTGTTTGCCTGTTCAACGCTGGCAGCCCTGCCCTTGCTGACGCGGTTACCTTGCCTGACATGCTTATCGGCGTCACCCAGGGCTTTCTTGAATTCACCGTAGAGGACTATCTGGCGACCAGTCAAACCCAGGGTCGCTATGAAATCCAGGTAAACCCGCTCGATCCGCGTCTGCGCATGCCGATGTGCGACAAGGAATTGACAGCCACGCTGGAGAGTCCGGCCAAGCCCTTGGGCCGCGTAACGGTCAAGGTTCGCTGTGAGGGAACATCCCCCTGGACAGTCTTCGTGCCCGCTCAAGTACGCCTGTTTCGCGAGGTCGTCACGACCACCCGGCCACTGCGCCGCGCCGGTATTATCGAGCCGCAGGACGTCACGCTGCGCGAGCGCGATATCAGCCTGCTTAACCAGGGGTACCTGACTGCCGTGGACCAGGCTGTCGGGCAGCGACTTACCCGACCAATGGTCAACGATCAGGTCATCAGCCTGGTGCACATCGAACAAGCGGAAGTGATACGCAAGGGCGACCAGGTAGTGATTACCGCCCGCAGTGGTACGCTCAGCGTGCGAATGCCCGGCGAGGCATTGGCCAGTGGCGGCCTGAGCGAACAGATTCGAGTCAAGAATCTCAATTCCAAACGGGTCATCAAGGCACAGGTGATCGCACCAGGCCAGGTGGAAGTGTCCATGTAGGATTTACTGTGGGTGAAGATGTGGCGCCGGCCTCGGCGGTTCCCTAAACTGTGTGCCAGGCACGGCAAGCGCTGGCGCGCGCAAGCTCATTTGATGAATGAGCCTAAAGTTTTTCAGGGAATGGCCGAAAACATGGCAAGCGTCCAAATTCCCAGAGGTTTTTAACATGGTTATCGATTTCAGCCGATTGAACAGCTCCCCGTCAGTCACGGGCAGTACACGTACCAGCGCCGCCAGGGAAACCGCCGAATCCGGCAAACCTGGCGAGCCTGCCTCCGCGGCGGAACAGGCCAGTACCGTCCAGAGCGGGGAGTCGGTACATCTGAGCAATGAGGCGCAACAGTTGCAAAAGATCTCCGATACGCTGCGTGATCAGCCTGTCGTCGACAAATCCCGCGTAGCTGAGTTGAAAGCAGCTATCGCCGATGGCAGCTATAAAGTCGACAGCAACCGTGTAGCCAGCAAACTGCTCAACTTCGAAGCCCAGCGCTAGGCCTAGGCCCGCGCCAGGCTTTTGGACGCTTAAACCCCAAGGCCAGCCATGCACGACACTAATTTACTGCAACTGATCACCGACGACCTTGCTCCAGCGCAACGCTTGCTGGAATTACTGCACACCGAATTCCTCGCCCTGCACGGCCGCGACATGCGGTTGCTGGAAGAAATCCTGGCGCGCAAGCAGGCATTGGTCATCGAACTCGATCAGCATGGCCGCAGACGCAGTGAGATTCTTGCCAGCCTCAACTTGCCAGCCAACCGCAGCGGTCTGGAGCAACTGGCCAGTCAATCGAGCATTGGTCAAGAACTGCTGGTGCAAAGTGATGCGCTGACCGACCTGTTGGCTCAATGCCACGCCGCCAACGCGGACAATGGACAATCGATCCTTGTACAGCAGGCCGCCACGGCCACCCAGCTGAGAATCCTTAACGGCGGTGACCAGCCCGCGCTCTATGACGCCAGCGGATCATTCTCCCGATTAGTGAAACCACGCCCGCTCAGTCAGGCTTGAGCCTGTCGATAAGCCCGCTCTATCAAGACGCGAAACATGATGGCAAAATGCTGCTTGCCGTAGTCAACATTTGTCTGGAGATTGATTAGCCGTGTCCAATGCCTTAAACGCGGAAGATGCTCCGCAGCCACCCAAGGTGCTCAGAACGCCCCTGGAAATCTCCGGCAATTTGCGCCAATTGCTAGACAGCCATGACCCGCTGATAATCACGTTCCACGAGCGCAGCCAGCGCTTCCAGAGCTATCTGGTGGACCTTGATCGTGAGCGCAACATGATTGCCCTGGACGAAATGATTCCCCGCGATGGCGAACGTTTCCTGCTGGCCGGCGAACCCTTCAAAGTCGAAGGTTTTCATGAAGGCGTGCGCATCGCGTGGGAAAGCAATGGCCCGCTGACCATCGACGAATCCAACGGCAGCCGTTGCTACCGTGGCACCCTGCCCGATGAAGTCGTCTACCACCAGCGCCGCAATGCATTCCGCGCTGCCTTGAAATTGGCCCAACTGGTCAACGTCAATCTGGACGGTGAAAAACTCAAGGCATCGATCAGCGGCAAGCTGCTGGACATCTCCGCCACTGGCTGCAAGTTGCGCTTTGAAGGCGATATCACCGGCAGCCTGCAACTGGGTCAGGTTTACGACCGTTTCAACGCCGATCTGCCTTTCGGCAAAATGACGGCACCGGTTGAACTGCGCTACCTGCACTTTGAAGAAAAGATCTCCACCACTTTCGCTGGCGTTCGTTTCCACAACATGAGCGGACTGGTGCAACGTCAGGTCGAGCGGTTCGTCTACCAGCTGCAACGCGAAGCGCGGCGCTTCGACAAAGACGACTTCTGAGGCAACGCTTCAAGCAAAAACGGGCAGCCCCTTGCGGTGACTGCCCGTTTTTTTTGCCTGAATGTCAGGGCCTGGCCTCGGTAAAACTCTGCTCCCTGCCAGAATCCGGTTCTTGCGGGGGAGGATCGGTTTCCGGTTCCGGTTCCGGTTCCGGACTCGGATCGGAGGGAAGTGGATTCTGCATCTGATCCTGCACCACCTGCTCGTCCACCCTTGGATCCAGCGCCGCCACAAGTGGTGAACTCGACATACTGTCTGGCATGGCGACGTGATGCAGCGGTGCGTCGTCCACCTGATGCAAATTGGTCACCGCTTTCGGACGAATTCGCCACACCAGCACCAACGCGAAGAAACTGAAGAACGCATAGAGCATCTGGCTGCCGAACAACTTCATCAGCACGCCCGCCACCAGCGGACCGATGCTGGCGCCAACGCCGTAGGTCACCAGCAACATCGCCGTCAACGATACACGTCGATCGCCCTCGACATGGTCATTGGAGAAGGCCACTGCCAACGGATACAGGCAGAACTGGACCAACGAGCAAAGGAACCCGGCAACGAACAGGACCTCCAGCGGCACCCGCTCCATGATCGCCAACGGCAAGGCAGCCAACGCCAGGCTAAACGCAAAACAGCGAATCAACAGCGCCCGGTCATAGCGATCGGACAACCATCCCAACGGCCACTGCACCAGCAACCCGGCAAAAATGCAGCTACCCATGAACAGGCCGACCTGCTCCGTGGACAGCCCTTGCTGGGAGGCGTACAGCGGTGCCAGACCGTAGAACGAGCCGACAATCAGGCCTGCGCCCAGGACGGTACTCAATGACTGTGGCACCCGCTTGATAAAGAACCGCGGCTCCATCGGTGCGGGATGCAAAGGCGCCGGGTGAATCCGTCGGGTCAGGGCCACCGGCACCAGGCAAAGCGTGAAACATAGGGCTACCAGCATCAGCAGTTCCAACCCCAGCCCCGGGTGCATGACCAGAATCAACTGACCCAGCACCAACCCCAGGTAGGAGGCGATCATGTATCCGCTGAACACCAGGCCGCGCTGCTTGGCATCGGCCTGCTCATTGAGCCAGCTCTCGATGACCATGTACTGGCACATCATGCCGAGACCGACGATCACCCGCAGGAACAACCAGGCAGGCAACCAGTCCACCAGGCCATGGCCCAGCACCGCCGCGCCGACTATCCCGGCGCAGGCCGAATAGGCTCGAATATGCCCGACCCGGGCTATCAACCGATGGCCGATCTTGCCGCCCAGCACCAGGCCGAAATAGTTGGCAGCCATCAACGCGCCGACCCACAGGCTATCGACATGATCGGCAGCCAGGCGCAAAGCCAGGTAAGTACTCAGCAGGCCCGAGCCGATCAACATCATCAGCGACGCGAAATAAAGCGCTCGAAAGGACTTCCAGATTAGGCGCAACGAGCGACTCCTTGCAGTGGGTGACGGGCTATTAAACGATAGCCCGGTGTCGACATTTCATCAGGCCTGGGCGGCCAGGACACGCCGTTCCCAGGGAGTAATTTCATCAAGGAAACTGGTCAATTCCATGGTCTTCGAAGCGACGTAGCCTTCGATGAATTCCTTGCCGAACAGTTCAATTGCCAAATGGCTACGTTTCAGACGCTCAAGCGCTGCATGCAAGGTACAGGGCAATGAAAGTTTATCCGGCACCTGGAACTCACCCTGAACCGGTTCGTCGGGCTCCAGTCGATGCTCAATGCCATACAACCCGCAGGCCAGGCTCGCTGCGATCGCCAGGTATGGGTTAGCGTCAGCTCCCGGCAATCGGTTCTCGACCCGACGAGCGACCGGCGAGCTGGCGGGGATGCGCAATCCAGCCAACCGATTGTCATGGGACCAGCAGGCATTATTCGGTGATGCAAAGGGATGGCACAAGCGCTGATACGAATTCACGTTGGGTGCAAACAGCGCGGTTAAATCCGCCATGCCGGCTTGCTGCCCCCCTATGAAATGGCGAAAGGCAGCAGTCGGTTGACCGGTTTCGTCACTGAAGACATTGCGCCCCGTACCGATCTCTATGATGCTCTGGTGAATGTGCATCGAACTGCCTGGCGTGTGCGCCAATGGCTTGGCCATGCAAACCACGATCAGGCCGTGCTTGAGCGCGACTTCCTTGAGTAAATGCTTGAACAGGAATGTCTGGTCTGCCAGCAGCAAAGGATCGCCGTGCAGCAAGTTGATTTCGAACTGACTGATGCCCATCTCGTGCATGAAGGTATCGCGCGGCAAGCCCAGCGCAGCCATGCACTCATAGACCTCGCGAAAGAACGGCCGCAGGCCGTTGTTGGAGCTGACACTGAACGCCGAGTGACCTTCCTCGCGTCGACCGTCCAAGCCAGTCGGCGGCAGGAAGGGCTGGGTCGAATCGGTATTGGGAGCGAAGACAAAAAACTCAAGTTCAGTCGCCACCACCGGTGCAAGGCCCACCGCCGCGTAACGCGCGATGACCGCCTTGAGCTGGCCGCGGGTCGACAGACTGGAGCTTTCGCCCGACAATTCATCCGCATCACAGATGGCCAATGCCCGAGGTTGCTGGCTCCAGGGCAAGCGGTGGATCTGCGCCGGATCAGGGACGAGCGCGAGGTCGCCGTCATCGCAACCGTAAAAGCGTGCCGGCGGATATCCGCCCATGATGCATTGCAGCATCACTCCCCGCGCCATCTGCAAACGACGTCCTTCGAGGAAGCCCTCGGCAGTCATCACCTTGCCTCGGGGCACGCCATTCAAATCCGGTGTAACGCATTCGATCTCATCAATGCCCGTCAATCGCTGCGCGAGTGAACCCAGGCCATCGGTTGTCATGACGCAATCCTTGTTTTTATACGAGCCGCGAGCGGCAACTCGTACAAAATAGGCTCCGCGTGTTCAGAATATCAAGCAGGATTCTCAAATATGTAGGCCCCGAGGGTTCAAGGAAGATAGAGCCTGAAGACGCCCCCACCCAAAGGACCGCCATTGCTGATTTCCGTGCGCCCGCCTACGCCGTTACGTTGATGCAGTGCCGCAATCCGACCGGCGAAGTACAGTCCCAGGCCGGTGCTGCCGGTGCTGTGGTTGATGCCCTGCACATACTCGGCCTGGTGCTCGATCATTTGCGCAGGATAGCCTTCACCATCGTCATTGATGGTCAAGACCAACTGCCCGGCTTCGTCGCTGGCACTGATCAACACTGCGTGACGGGCATAACGGATCGCGTTGTTGATGCTATTGGCCAGTACCGAAGCGATCAGCTCTCGATCAAAGAAACCCAACGGACTCAAGGGATCGACTTCAAACGTGGCGGCAATACCGCGGCTGGCGAACACGTCTTGATGACACGCCAATTGCGCTTCGATGAAGTCGTCCAGTTCGTGGTAGGCCGGTTGCAGGGGCATCTGGTTGACGCCCAGTTTGTACAGGCCCAGCAACTGCACCAGCATGCCATTGAGGTGCGCGAACTCGAACTCGATCACACCCAGCGAAGGAGTGTGCCGGGCAGACGCCGGCAAGCTCGCCAGGCATTGGCTGTGGGCCTGCATCAGCGTGGCCAACGAGTTCTTCATGTCGTGTACGGTGGACGCAATCACCGTCGAGAAATCCAGTGCCTGTTGGTGTTCGTTCATTCGCCAAATGCCTTGTTCTTGAGCTTCGTATAACGCGCAAAACGCGAGTCGGTGTCCGGCATCAAGCCGACCATTTTCAGGCAGGCCCGGCATTCCTCCAGTTCCTCTGAGGGGACATTGGTATCGGTGCCATGCAGCAACGCCTGTGCGAGGTTCAACGCGATGCTGATGTTCTTGGGCTGCAGCGCCAGGGCTTTGCGGAAAATTCCTCGGGCCTGCACCAAGTCACCAGTCTTGTACACGCGCACGCCCTGCCGATTGAGATCGGCTGCAACGTTGCCGGAGTTGAGGATGCTCGGATCATCAGTCAACTTGGCGATGCCCTTCATGACCGCAGGATCGTCGCCGTAAATCTCTGCGCAGTTTTTCAACATCGAAGCGCCCGCATTGGCCTGACCCAGCATCTGTAATTGCTTGGCTACCAACAGCGCCGCTTCGGCACTCATGAACTGCTCCATGCCATCGAGCCGCATGATGGCTTGCTCAGTCAGCTTTTCCGCCGTTTCAGCGTCGTTTAGCAGCAGACTGGTCGCCTTCATCAACCGCGCCCTGATTTGCAGACCGGGATCGGACGGGTTCTCCTTTGCCACCGCACTCAGGGTCGTGTTGATTTCCAGACGAGTGCGGGTATCAAGGCCTTTTTCACTGCCCTTGCTGATCAAGGCATGAGCCAGTCCGAGGTTGCTTTCCGCATCCTTGAAGCGTGACTGGGCACCTTGGGCAACAGCCTGGCGGTAAGCTTTGGACGCCGTGTCAAAATCTTCATTGGTCATTGCCAATTTTCCCAATTGCGCTTGTCTGCGCACCGCCAGTGGCGACAAGCGAATCGCCTCTTCAAGAACGCGTTGAGCGGCCTTGGTATCGCCTTCGGCAATCAGCACCTCTGCCATGCCATCGTAGAGCGCCGGCATCATCGGAAACACTTTCAGCGCTTTTTCGTAGACAGCTTTTGCCTGGGTGACCTGGCCCCGCTTGAACAACAACTTGCCTAGTCCGGCAAATGCCCATGGCAAGGGTCGATCGGCGATGATGCCGTCGTAGAGACGCTCCAGTACCTCGTTCTGATTGAGGTCACGCAGAGCATCAGCGCGGTAGCGCAAGCACAACGGCGAATAGCGGATGTCCTGTTTGCACAAGGCTATGCAGGCATTGAGCACTTCCACCGGCTTTCCACGGTCGAGGGCCTGCAATATCGGCTTGAGCAACGTCTTGCGCTGTACCAGTCGCTCCAGGCGTTGAGCCAGACCGGATCGGTTGAAGGGTTTGGTCAGGTAAGCATCAGGCTCGTGCTCCAGGGCGCTGAGCACCATGGCCTGGCTGGTTTCAGCGGTAACCATCACGAATACACTTTCATGACTGATCAGCTTGTCGATCATCAGGTCTTCGAGCACCTGCTGACCGTTCTTCTTGCCATCGCCCAAATGGAAATCCTGGAGGATGAAATCGTAGGATTTCTGCGAACACATCTTCAGCGCCTGTTCGCCAGTGTCGGCCGTGTCCACATCCTTGACACCCAACTCCCGCAGCATCGACCTTACCGAACTGCGGAAATCCGAAAAATCGTCGACGATCAGAAAACTCTTTTGGTGATACGACAGCATCGAAGATTTCCAGGCAATTTAAGAAGAAGAACCGAGAGGCGAATGCACGAACAAGATCAGCTTCACTGCCCTTTACGGCGCGCAGATGATAGCGGTTAGCCATTAGTCATCAAGGGGTTTTTCTCGAAACCTGATGACTGTTGAAGCTGTGAGATGTAAAGCTCGCTACGACCTAAAGGTTATCGGCCGGCAGTAGCATTCTCTTGAAGAGAGGGGAGTGGAATTGAGCGGTTTCATTGTAGGAGCGAGCATGCTCCGGGCGGCGTTTCGACGGTGGGCGTTAACGATAAGGCTGGGGCCTGATATTCCGTGGCGCTCTCCGGTTCTTCGCGAGCATGCTCGCTCCTACAGGGGGAAAATCGGGCACAAAGACAAAACCCCTACCTGCATGCGCAGATAGGGGTTTTGGAATTTAATCTTGACGATGACCTACTCTCACATGGG
>NZ_JBYTEO010000105.1:0-13732 GCF_058791355.1 Pseudomonas sp. EB271-G4-1 | reverse complement strand
CGAGGCACCGAACGCCAGGGGCAAGAGCCCTTGGTTACTTGGGGCTCTTCCAAGTGACTCGCTGTAAAAGCGAAACCCTAAGTAGCCGTTACCGCAGGAATGGATATGTACTCAGCCCCCACCCATTGGCCGCCAGGACGCCTTCGCCGACAAGCATGGCTCCTACAGTAAAGCGAAACCCTAAGTGGCCGTTACCGCAGGAATGGATATGTACTCAGTCCCCCCCCATTGGCCGCCAGGACGCCTTCGCCGGCAAGCCTGGCTCCTACAGTAAAAGCGAAACCCTAAGCGGCCGTTACCGCAGCAACGAATAAGTACTCTATCAACAAACAACGATTCCAATGGTTCTTCATCCAACCGAACTCCACCCAAAAGGCCAAGGTCAACCCTTTGACCGCCCAACCTTTAACCCGGAGATCAACGATGAACGACTACCCAAAACCACCCTTCCCCAAACAACACCAACCCGTCCCCGGCTCCCAGCGCAAAATGGACCCGTACCCCGATTGCGGCGAGCAGAGCTACAAGGGTTCGGGTCGACTGACCGGCAAGATTGCCCTGATTACCGGGGGTGATAGCGGCATAGGCCGCGCCGTGGCCATTGCCTTCGCCCGTGAAGGTGCCGACGTGGCCGTGGCCTATCTTGATGAGCAGGAAGATGCGCAGGAAACCGCGCGCTGGGTTGAACAGGCTGGCCGCCAATGCCTGCTGCTGCCCGGCGACCTGGCGCACAAGGTGCATTGCCGGGCATTGGTGGAGAAAACGGTCGAGCGCTTCGGCCGCATCGACATCCTGGTCAACAACGCGGCGTTCCAGATGACCCACGAAAACCTCGAGGACATCCCTGACGAAGAATGGGTGATGACCTTCGACGTCAACATCACCGCCATTTTCAGGATCTGCCAGGCGGCCCTCAAGCACATGCAGCCCGGCAGTTCGATTATCAACACCAGCTCGGTCAACTCCGACATGCCCAACCCCACCCTGCTGGCGTATGCCACGACCAAGGGCGCGATCGCCAATTTCACCGCCGGCCTGGCGCAAATGCTCGGACCGAAGAATATCCGGGTCAACAGCGTGGCGCCGGGACCGATCTGGACGCCGCTGATCGTCTCGACCATGCCAGAGGAAACGGTACAGAACTTCGGCGCCAACACCCCGCTTGGCCGTCCGGGCCAGCCGGTGGAAGTGGCGCCGATCTATGTGCTACTGGCCTCGGACGAAGGCAGCTACATCACCGGCCAGCGTTTTGGGGTGACCGGGGGCAAGCCGATCCTGTGATAACGCGATGCCCCTGAAAAATGGAACCGGGCCACTGTTTCAATGCTCAACAGTTCACAGGCCTGGGTGACGGGCCTTTCCATATCTGGAGGTCGTCATGTCCGCACCTTTCGTCAAACACGGGCCATGAGTTTCATTGCCTGGGTTGCGGTGCTGGGTGCCGTGCTGCTGACGCTGGCACTGACCTCGTCCTATCTGCGCTGGATGCCGGTGACCACCTCGGCCGTGTGCCTGGCGTTGGGGGTGGGCATCGGGCCGGCGGGGCTGGGCTGGCTGAGGCTGGACATCAAGGACGCCGCGTTCTGGATGGAGCACCTGACGGAAGTCGCGGTGCTCTTTTCGTTGTTCGTCTGTGGCCTCAAGCTGCGCCTGCCCCTGAGAGACCGAAGGTGGCGCGTAGCTTTCGGGCTGGCCGGGCCAGTCATGGTCCTGACCATTATCGGTGTTTGCCTATTGCTGCATTATGCCTTCGCCTTGCCATGGGGACCGTCGCTGCTGATCGGTGCGATCTTGGCGCCCACCGATCCGGTACTGGCCTCGCTGGTGCAGGTCAACGATGCCAAGGACGTCGACGCGGTGCGCTTCGGCCTGTCCGGTGAGGCCGGGCTCAATGATGGCGTTGCGTTTCCCTTCGTGATCCTGGGCTTGCTGTTTATCGAGCAAGGCAGCGGCGCATCCACCGCCTGGCTCGATGACTGGGCGCTCAAGCGCCTGCTATGGGCGGTGCCTGCGGGCTTGCTGGTCGGCTATGGCATGGGGCGCGTGATCGGGCGCCTCACATTGTCCATGCGCATCAGAAATGCAGACAGCACTCTGTCCCCCAACGACTACCTGACCTTTGCCCTTATCGCCCTGGCGTACGTCGCGGCAGAGTCGGTCCATGGCTACGGTTTCCTGTCGGTGTTCGCGGCAGGCCTGGGGCTGCGTCGGGCCGAGGTCAAGTCGATGGGGTACTCCCAGACGCCCGCCGAGCATCTGGTGCAGCCAGTGGTGGGTCATCAGAACGTCGAGCCCGATGCCGCCGTGCATGGCGATGTGGCGAACCTTGAGGAAGCGCAGGTGGCGGCCGGGATCATGATCGGCGACATGCTGTCCTTCGGCAGCCTGGTCGAACGGGCCATGGAGGTGTTCCTGGTGACGTTGCTCGGGGTCGTGCTGGTGGGTCACTGGGACTGGCGCGCACTGACGGTTGCCCTGGTGCTATTCTGCGTGATCCGGCCGCTGATTGTCGCGCTGGTGCCTTGGGGAACGTTGCTTGACGGCAAGCAACGGCTGTTGATCGGCTGGTTCGGGATTCGCGGCATCGGTAGTTTTTACTACCTGTTCTACGCCTTGAATCACAACCTCGCACCGACGATGGCCACCTTGTGCACCGACCTCACGCTCTCGGTGGTCGCACTGAGCATTCTGATTCACGGCATCAGCACCCAGCCGCTTCTCGCCCACTATGAGCGGCAAAAGCCCCCATCTGCTTGATCGCTCACGGCTGTGGCGAAGTGCATGAGCCAAATCCCGGCTTCATGCAGCCTGCATGACCCCTAATGGCCATTAGCGCTTGTAACCCATTGAATTTCAGGCGTTTACCTGAGACATCAAAGCGGCACGACAAATGCTCCACAACGATGAGTGTCCTGCGGAATTAACCGTGCGAGCTGCCCTCAATCTGGAGAAACCCGACCATGAATGCCATAGACCTGTTGAAAGCCGACCATGAACGCGTAAAAGGCATCCTCAGCCAACTGAGTGAGTCCACCGAGCGCGGCCTGAAAAAACGCGCCGATCTGCTTGCAAAGCTGGAAATGGAAATTTCGATTCATACCCGTCTTGAAGAAGACGTCCTGTACCCGGCGTACAAGGAAGCCGGTGGCAAGGAGCAGGACATCATGTATTACGAAGCCAAGGAAGAACACCGTACGGTGGATTCCCTGGTGCTGCCGGACCTGAAAGTCACCGACCCATCCACGCCCGAGTTCGCCGGTCGCGTCAAGGTGGTCAAGGAACTGCTCGAACACCACATTGAAGAGGAAGAGACCACGATGTTTCCCCAAGCCAGGAAGCTGCTGGGTAAAGCGACGCTGGATGAACTGGGGGCAAAAATGGAGACCCTCAAGGCCCGCCTGAAAAAGGAACTCGACGCCTCGCATATGGCGGCCTGAGATCCAGGTGCACAATAACGACGGCGAGTGAAAAACCTGTAGGAGCGAGCATGCTCGCGATGAACTTGAGAGCTCCGAGGGGTGTCAGGTGACCAGCGTCATCGTTGACGACCATCGCGACGGTGCGACGATTCGACATGCTCGCTCCTACATGGCTGAGGCGATAATTTCCACCAGGTTCAACTGGGTAAACGGCTTGGACAAGCGCGGCAACCTGGCTGCAAACCCTTCCAGGCGCTCGGCATATCCAGTGGCCAGGATGATCGGCATGTCGGGGTTGCGCTCGCGGATGGCTTGCGCCAATTGCGCGCCACTCATCTGAGGCATCGCCATATCGGTAATGACGAGATCGATGCCCATATTGTTTTCGAACACCTCCAGTCCCTGAGCGCCCGACGTTGCGGTGATCACCTGGTGACCGAGGTCTTCCAGCAACAGGCAAGTGCTGGTCAACACCAGGCTGTCGTCGTCCACCACCAGGATGCACAAGCGAGGGACTTCCGGCGTTGCCGGCTCCTCGGCAAGGGGGGCCGCTATCGAGTCTTCCGAGGCCACGGGCAACCACAGTTCTGCAGTCGTGCCCTGGTTTTTCTGACTCTTGAGAATGAATCGACCGCCCAGTTGTTCGATGAAGCCATGGACCATCGACAGCCCCAGTCCAGTCCCCTTGCCCAGCCCTTTGGTGGTGAAGAACGGATCCATTGCCGAGGCCAGCGTTGCTTCATCCATCCCGTCGCCGGTGTCGGTGATGCTCAGGCACACATAACGCCCCGCCCGTAACGGATCAGAGATAGTTTCAACGCGGGCGCTGATGACGATTTTTCCGCCGTCGGGCATAGCATCGCGGGCGTTGGTGGCCAGGTTCAGCATCGCCAATTCGAGCTGGTTGATATCGGCCAGGACCGGCTCGATCCGCTCTGGAAAACGGGTTTCCAGTGCCACCGACGGTCCCAGGGAACTGCGCAGCAGTCCGCTGATGCCCTGCACCAGGGCGGGAAGTTCCACAGGTTCGGATTTGAGCTCTTGCTTCCTGGCAAAAGCCAGCATGCGCTGGGTCAAGGACACGCCGCGCAATGCACCCTGGGTGGCGTTGTCGAGCAACCGGACGATTTTCGGGTCGTCCGCCAGGCGTTTGCGCACGATTTCCAGATTGCCAAGAATGACTGTGAGCAGATTATTGAAGTCGTGGGCAATCCCCCCACTGAGCTGGCCGATGGCTTGCATCTTTTGCGCCTGGAACAGCGCTTCGCGGGTTTGTTCAAGTGCCTGCTGCGCCTGGGTCGCTTCGGTGATGTCGCGGGTGATCTTGGCAAAGCCTAGCAACGTACCGGTGTCTCCCCAGATCGGGTCAACCACGACGTGAGCCAGGAACCTTGTGCCGTCCTTGCGCACTCGCCATCCCTTGTTCTCGAAGCGCCCCTCACGCGTGGCAATCTCCAATGCCCGGCCGGGTAAGCCGCTCGCCTTGTCTTCAGGGGTGTAGAACATCGAAAAGTGCTGGCCAATTACTTCTTCGGGCAAATAGCCCTTGATCCGTTGGGCTCCCAGGTTCCAGTTGGTCACGCGACCATCCGGGGCCAGCATGTAGATGGCGTAGTCCGTGACGCTTTGCACCAGTAAGCGAAACTGTTGCTCGCTTTGCTTGAGGGTCTCTTCGGCCATCTTGCGGTCGGTCAGGTCACGGGTAATCTTGGCAAATCCCAGCAGCGTGCCCGACGGGTCGTAAATCGGATCGATCACCACGTGGGACCAGAAATGCGTGCCGTCCTTGCGCACACGCCAGCCTTCACCTTCGAATCGGCCCTCGCGAATGGCCGTGTCCAGCGCCCGCTGAGGCAAGCCGGCACGACGATCTTCATCGGTGTAGAAGCGCGAAAAATGCTGGCCGAGAATCTCGGCCTCCTCATAGCCCTTGAACCGCCGGGCCCCTGCGTTCCAGCTGGTAATGATGCCATCGGGGTCAATCATGTAGATCGCGTAGTCAACCACCGCATCGATCAGCAGGCGCAAGCGCCTGTCCTCAATGACCCTGGCCTGGATTCGATCTTCGCTCATTGATCCCTCACATCGGGTGCTGTAACTCAGCAGTATGCGATAAACCGTCCATTTGAACAGCCGCCGAAGCAATTGACCACCAGCGCGGCAGCAGTTGCCTGACCTTGTTGTCGCCAAACCGGTCATCGATCAACATCACCACGCCTTGGTCCTGCTGTGTACGAATCACTCTGCCAGCGGCCTGCACCACTTTTTGCACGCCGGGATACAGGTAGGTGTAGTCGTAGCCCGCACCGAACATGGCCGCCATGCGCTGCTTGAGTTGCTCGTTGACCGGGTTGAGCTGCGCCAACCCCAGGGTGGCGATGAACGCGCCAATCAAGCGTGCACCCGGCAAATCGATGCCTTCGCCAAACGCCCCGCCCAACACCGCAAAGCCCACGCCCTGGCCTTCGGCGGTGAACCGGTCGAGGAACGCCTGGCGTTGCGCCTCCGCCATGCCCCGTGACTGTGACCATAGATTGATCCCGGGATAACGCTCGGCGAGCAACTGCGCCACTTGCTGCAGGTAATCGAAACTGCTGAAGAACGCCAGGTAATTGCCGGGGCGCCGCATGAACTGCCGGGCGATCAGTTCGACGATCGGCGCCAGGGATGCCTGGCGATGAACGAAACGCGTGGAGATCTGGTTGATGATCTGTACATGTAGCTGATCGGCATGAAAAGGCGACTCGACGTCGATGCACACGGTATTCGCCGGCGTACCCAGCAAGTCGGCGTAATAGTGGCGAGGGCTGAGGGTCGCAGAGAACAGGGCGGTGCTGCGGGCAGCGCTCAGGCGCGGCCCGATGAAGCCCGCGGGCACAACGTTGCGCAGACACAGTTGCGAGAGGTTGCGCTTGCGGTCGAGGTCGCGTTTGCTGATGTCGAACAGGTACTGCTGGTCAAAAAGTTCGGCCACCCGACAGAACTGCAGTACCTCGAAGTAAAAGCTTTGCAATGCACTGTCCAGTCCCTGCGGATGATCGTTAAGGTAATCGCCGATGCTGGCGCTGCACGACGACAAGGCCTGGAGCAGTTTTTCCGGTGGCTTGTCATAGGCCTGATAAGCAGCAGACTGCTGGTTATGCAAGGCGTTCCATTCGCGGTTGACTCGCTGCAGGCTTTTTTTCAACACCTCGGGAGCGGTTTTCCGAACTCCGTCGAGGGTCGATTGGTCGAGGCTCGCGCTGTACATCTGACGACCACGTTCCACCAGGTTGTGGGCTTCGTCGACCAGTACCGCGACTTTCCAGTTGTTGGCCTGGGCCAGGCCGAACAGCAGCGCACTGAAATCGAAGTAATAGTTGTAATCGGCAACGACCACATCGGCCCAGCGCGCCATTTCCTGGCTCAGGTAATACGGGCACACCTCATGCTCCAAAGCGACCTGGCGCAATGCGCTCTGGTTCAAAAGGCCCAGCTCGCTGGCGGCCTGGCGTGCCGCCGGCAATCGATCGTAGAAGCCCTGGGCCAACGGACAGGATTCACCGTGACAGGCCTTGTCCGGATGTTCACAGGCCTTGTCCCGGGCGATCATTTCCAGAATCCGCAAAGGCGGTGCATCGCTGCAGTCGAGGATCACCTGCGCGGCGTCCAGGGCCAGCTTGCGTCCCGGGGTTTTCGCCGTGAGAAAGTACAGCTTGTCCAGTTGCTGCGGCGCCAGGGCCTTGAGCAGCGGGAACAGGGTGCCGATGGTCTTGCCAATCCCCGTGGGTGCCTGGGCCATCAGGCAACGCCCGGTGCTGACCGCCTTGAACACCGATTCGGCGAGGTGACGCTGCCCGGGGCGAAACTCGGCATGGGGAAACGCCAGCTGTCGGGCCGCAAGGTCACGCCTTTGGCGATGGGCTGTTTCCTGTTCGGCCCAGTGCAGGAACAGGCCGCAATGGTGTTCGAAGAACTGCCCGAGCTCGGCGGCGCTGAACGCCTCGAGCAGACAAGTTTCCCTTTCGCTGACGATATCGAAATACACCAGCGCCAGGTTGATCTGCGCCAGGTTCAGTTTGCGGCACATCAGCCAGCCATAGACCTTGGCCTGTGCCCAATGCAATTGCCGGTGGTTGGCCGGTTGCTTGCTCAAGTCACCACGGTAGGTCTTGATCTCTTCGAGGCAATTTTGCGAGGGATCATAGCCATCCGCTCTGCCCTTGACCGTCAGGCCCTGATACGCACCTTCGAGGGCGACTTCACTCTGGTAGTCGTCACTGCGCCGTGACGCTACCGTACGGTGCCCGACGATGCCTTCCAGGGCGGTCGGCGAGGGAGTGAAGCGCAAGTCGAGGTCCCCGACCTTGGCGGTGAACTCACATAACGCCCGCACCGCGATGCTGTAGCTCAAGCGCCCTGCTCCGCCCATTGCACATAACACACGGCAATCGGCATCCGGTGCTCATGACAGAACTCCAGCCAGCGCAGCTGGTTATCCTGCAGGCGATCCCCGGGCCCCTTGACTTCGATCATGCGGTAGGTTTTTTCCTGCGGCCAGAACTGGATCAGGTCGGGCATGCCCGCCCGATTGGCCTTGATGTCCAGTAACAACCGGTTGAACCAGTGCTTGAGGTGTTCGGCGGGCAAGCAGTCCAGCGCCTGCTCCAGCAACGGCTCGTTGAGTGCGCCCCAGAACACGAATGGCGACTGCACACCCCACTTTTGGGCATAGCGCAGGCGGATGGTCTCAAGGTATCGACCGTCGTCGAGTTCGTCGAGGCAGGCCTGGAACAATTCGGCGCGGCGGCTATGGAAGTCTTCGCTCAGCAGGTCCACCGGACCACGTTGGAACGGATGGAAAAACGCCCCCGGCAGCGGGGCGAATATCGCCGGCCAGCACAGCAACCCGAACAGCGAGTTGACCAGGCTGTTTTCGACGTAATGAACCGGTGCCGAGTCTTCGCCCAGGTGCGCCTGCACGTAGTCCTCCACTGACAACATCGGGTCGGTCCTGCTCAGTTGCAGCTCCAGGCGTTCCATCTGTCGTGGGGCCGGACGCTTGACCGCCGGCCCGCCCAGCTTGCGACGCAACCTGGGCAGGACACGCAGCAGGTGTTGCTGTTCCGCGGCGTTTTGCGGTGCTTGTTCGGCCTGGCACGCCAGGTCAAGGGCCAGTGGGTACTCACCGCAGCGTTCCAGCACACGGATCATGCGCAAGCGCGCGCCGGGATACACGCAGTCCCGGTACAGGGTCAACGCGGCGCAGAAATCACCGGCGCGCTCGCACGCCTGGCCCATCTGGAATAAGAGCTTGTCACGACGCCTCTGCAGCCAGGGATTGCCCAGTGCCAGGCCGTTGATCTGAGTGACAATGGCGGCCACCGACTCACCGGCCTCGAAAAGCTGCTGGCACTGGTAAAGGAACAGGCAGGCATCGACGTCCTCGCGGCTGCGCAAGCCTCGGGAATCGGCGCAAAACTCGACTTTTTCATAGGTGAAGACCCCAAGGTCCGCCAAGACGAATTCAGACCAATCCTGGTAAAGATTGCCAAAAAACATCAAGCGCAGGCGATCGCACAGGCCCATGATGGTCAGGCTGAACAAGCGGTCACCCAGCGCCGGACACCAATCCTTAAAGGATTGCTCGTGAGGAAACTGCTCGCACAGAGCCGGTAGCCAGTCGGTCTTTTTACCCTTGGGTTGAGTAATGGCACTGCCCAGGCATTGAAGAATTTCCGCCTTGAGCAACACTTCAAATAACGCCTCGACCGACAACGGCTGGTGCTCGTCGAGCCAGCCCAATTCGAGCAACGGCCGGGCTGCGCTGGCGATATCGCCGATCTCGACGTAATGCAATTTGCTGACGCGAAAATGCACGCCCTTGCGCATGACCAGCCTGACCAGCAGCGCCTGGGCCTCGCGGGGCAAACCATTGAAGTCATGAATAAAGCGGTGCTCTTCGACGCTCAACACGTCGGCATAACGTTGCTCAAGCCAATCAAGCACTTGCATGAAGTTGTTGAGGTAGTAGAACGGGTCGTCGAGAGGATTTGCAGTCACGGGAAAAGGAGCCACGATTAACAAGCACTGGTTATGCATACAGATACCAGCAACGCCCTACCCCATGCAAATGGAAAAGGATAAGCGGAGGCGCTTTAAGGGATTTTTGCCTTGGGCATAGAACTTTCTGCTGTTGCATCGCACCAACCGCCAAGGAACGGCATTCGCTTGCGACAGCCACACTGGTTTTTTTTAACAATGAGAGGTGATTATGAACATCAAGACTCTGGCGTTTCCCATGGCGGTAGCGGCCTTCATCGCCCTGGCCGGCTGCTCGACGCCCACGGTGGTCACCCTGCAGAACGGCACCCAGTATCTGACCAAGGACATGCCAAAAACCAAGACCAAGGACGGTTTCTTCGAGTTCGAGGATATTTCCGGAGCCAAGGTCAAAGTCAAGGCCGATGACGTGGCCACGATTCGCCAGGAAGACTGAGCCCGCGAATCGTGTTGCCTGCGCCCCCTGTGTGGCAGGTTTCGAGCACTGCCTTACACTGCGTTAGACCCAGTGCGACCGAATGATGGTGTCGAAATGAAAATGGTCACGCCACTTCTGACTCCCCTCCTCGCGGTCGCCGCTTGGTTTTCAATGAGTCTTTGTGCAAATGCCGCGACACCTGCTCGATCCTTCAATACCAGCTTCGACTGCGCCACGGCCCGGGGGGCCGTTGAAAAACTTATCTGTCGCGACGCTCGACTGGCGCAGATGGATATCGAGCTGACGCGCCTGTATCGCCTGGCGCTCACCGATGAGCATTCGGTGCCGCGACCCGACAAAGTCGAGATCGACCAGCGCTTCTGGCTGCTCGCCCGCGATCAATGCGCGACCGAAGCCGATCCCAAGGCATGCACGGTGAGCCACTATGCCGAGCGTGCGCACCAACTGCGCCAAGGCTCGGCCATTGCCAGGACCAAGGACCCCAGCAGGCTCACCGAAGGTCCGCAGGCCTTTCGCTGCGCCGGGCTTGGCGCGCTGGTGGCCGCCACGTTCTTCACTGTCGAACCGGCAGTGGTTTACCTGAAATGGGCCAATACCTCGACCACGCTGGAACAGGTGCCGAGTTCGTCCGGAGCCCTGTACCAGGGCAAGGACAACAGGGGCAGCCAAAGCTTCTGGCAAAACGGCAACGATGCCCTGTTGCGGATGCCGGGCGCAGGTGAAATGAGGTGCACGGTTGAACCTGTGAGTTGATCACGGATCATCGAAGGCAACACTGTTCAGTGCATCAAGCCTTCCATGAACCCCGCGACCCCGCTGGCGAGCCTGCGCCGCCATGGCGCGCTGGTCGGGTTGGCCAGAGTCTGGTCTTCGTGGACGAAGCTGCGAATGATCGCGTTGTAGCCGAGCCAGCGCCAAGGTTCGGGCTCCCAGGCCTTGAGCGCGTGCAGTCCGCCCTTGGCAATTACCCACGGTTGGCGAACCCGCTCGGTGTCGCGTTGCAGGATCAGGTCGGCAAGGGTCCTGCCACCCAGGTTGCTGGCACCGACCCCCTCCCCGCCATAACCGCCGGACAAGGCAATACCGCTGGCCTGGTCACAGAGCATATGGGGCTTGAAGTGCCGTGACATGCCCAGGTTGCCGCCCCAGCCATGGGTGATCTGCACATTGCGAAGCTGTGGAAACAGTTCGCCGAACAGATAGCGCCGCAACTCGATTTCGCTACGCGTCAGGTCAAAGTCATGGCGCAGCTTGCCGGCAAACTGATAGCCCCCGCGCGCGCCAAAGATCAGTCGGTTATCTGCCGTTCGTTGGCCATAGGTCACCTGGCGACTGTTTTCGCTGAAGGCCTGGCCATGACTCAGCCCAATCTCGTCCCAGGTGGCGGCCGACAGCGGTTCGGTGGCCACGATCAGGCTTTGCACCGGCAACTGATAACGTCCCAAGGGCGGCAAGGTCACCGAATAGCCTTCGACAGCCGGTACCACCCAGCGGCTGCGCACCGTCGCCTGGGCAGTGCGAACGCTGCCGGACTGCCAATGATTCACCGGGCTGTTCTCGTAGATCCGCACGCCCATGCGCTCGACCGCGCGTGCCAGTCCCCGGACCAGCTTGGCCGGATGGAGGGTCGCGACATGTGGCGCATAAATAGCGCCATAAGGCTTGGCCAGGCAAATTTGCTGCGCCATCTGCTCCGGGCTCAGCCAGCGGTAGTCGTTTTCGTTGAGACCCTGGCCGTACAGTTTGTCCAGGTACTGGCGCAGTGTGGCCTCCTGCTCGGGGTAGCGAGCGGCACAATAGAGGGCGCCGCCTTTACGATAATCGCAATCGATGCCTTCACGTTCGATGACGCGTTTCACCTCATCAGGGATGTCGTGGAGCAAATCGTAAGAGGCACGACGTTGCTCGGGTGACAACGAAGCGAGCAGCCGGTCTTCGCCCAGCAGATTGCCCATCAACCACCCGCCGTTACGCCCCGAGGCACCGAAACCGGCTGTTTGCGCTTCTATGATGACAATATTCAGGCCAGGAGCCTGTCGCTTCAGGTAGTAGGCGGTCCAGAGCCCGGTGTACCCCGCGCCGATAATCGCGACATCGACATCCAGATCCTGTTCCAGCGCCGCACGCGCCAGCAAAGGCTCGTCGAGTTGGTCCATCCACAAACTGATAGTGCGCCACGCCGGCATTCAAGACTCCGCCACTCAGACTTCGATGGCGTTGATCCTAGTGCACGGGCTCAGGCGCTGTCTTGCGCGCGTGCACGCAAGGACATTTGCCTGACGTAGGCCTTGGGCGACAGGCCGGTGTGCTGGCGGAAACAGCTATAGAACGCCGACAGTGAATTGAACCCGGCGGCAAACGCCAAGGCATCGATACGCACCGGGGGGGTGGAACTGTCCAGCGCGTTGAGCAGGTGCTGCAGGCGGGCCTGGTTGACGTAGCGATAGAAGCTCTGCCCCAGCACCTGGTTGAGAAGATAGGAAATCTGGTTGCGACTGTAGCCACACGCCTGTGCCACCCGTTGCAGGTCGAGCCGCGGGTCGAGATAAGGCTGCTGGCGTTGAAAGTACTGCTGCAGGTCGTCGGCCATGAAGCTCAACTGCCGCACCGACAGTCCCAGTCGACTGACCGCCGGGCGCTGGCTGCCGGTGTTTTCGCCGCAGGGCTGTTCATGGACCAGCGAAGCATATTCGTTGACCCGCCAGATCAGCCCGTCCTTCACGGTGATTGCTTCACTGGCGCGAAACGACACCAGCCCCTCACCACCACGCAAAGTGATGCGGTACTGGATGAAAGCAGTGTTGCCGTCCAAGCGGATGCGGTCCGAGTGCTCCAGCGCCTCATCCGGCTCACGGGGCATGCTGCTTTGCACATAGTCACGCAACTGGGCCAGCCCCATCACCCGGTTCTGGAAGAAATCACTGTATCGGACATCGGGGTGATACAACGCCATGACCCCGTCCAGATCGCGGTGTTTCCAGCGCAAGTGGTAAAGCATGACCGTCTCGCCCGTGGCCTGGGTTTGCAGCGGGCCATCATCCTCGGCGTACATGAAAGGTCTCGTCAAAAAGTACCGAGCTTGCCCAAATCGGCCCGCACCTTCAATTGCAAATGCGGGCGGGCCATTGCGCAAACGATCACGCACGTGACCTGCATCAAAAAAAGCGCAGCAATTGCCAAACGACCTGAAAAATACACATTTTTTTCACATGCAACTGCTACTTTTAAAGTCTGTCAATGGTTGAGCCAATGAAGGCTCCTCCCACCTAACCTGAGCTAATGGAAGCGCTCGATGAAGAAGGCGGGCAACACATGAATAAAGGGTTCAGCAAGGTCACTTTTCCAAACGCCTGCCAGCTGATGCGCTGGCATTTCCATCCCATGGGTTTCGAGGCCAGCATGGACGCCCCGGGCAGCATGATCGCCCGTTTGTTTGATCGAGCCAGTGGCGAGACCATGATCGCCATCGCCGGTATCCCCTGCTCGACGGTGATGAACGCCGCCGACGTCGAACGAATAATCGAAGCCGTGGAGGATGAGCTCGAAGCGTTCATTCCTCCGGTGGCCCTCAGGAGTTATGCCTGACGGCCGGACTTCCATCCAAAAGCCCACGATATTGTGGGCTTTGTGTTTTTTACGGGATAAAGGATGTAGAGGGGACGCGTACACCTTGTAGCCAGCGGTGTGGCGATCCGACTTGCCGGCTGTACCTGATTGATCGTTCCCACGCTCTGCGTGGGAATGCATCCTGTGATGCTCCGCGTCACCATTGCGCACGGCTCATGTCATGCGTCGTCAGTGGAACGCGGAGCGTCCCTGGCGGCATTCCCAC
>NZ_JBYTEO010000104.1:0-13943 GCF_058791355.1 Pseudomonas sp. EB271-G4-1 | reverse complement strand
GAGGGAGTGTCAGTCACGAATATGTGGACTGACACTCCCTCTTCGCGAGCAAGCCCGCTCCCACATTTGCTTTAGGCAACCCAAGGGGATTGGCGAATGACTTCGACAAAATTCATCGGCTTGAACCCCGGTTCCTGATCTATCAAGACATCGGTCTTCACATTGCCGAACGTGGTCTGCGGACGATGGTGCAAGCCGTCGGCAAAGGCGCAGATGATGCACTCCTTGAACCCTTCGCCCCGTGGATGCGCATGCACCACCGCTTCACGCTGCACGGTGGAAACGCTGCGTAGTCCATGCCCAGCACATCCATTTCAACGCCAGCGGTCACCAGCGCCACGGTCGGCCGCAGGTGTTGCGGCACGCCCGGCGTGGGTGATGCTGGAAAGCACCCGCGCGCCGCTCAAGACCGTGGCTTACCAGTGCGGTTTCCGCGATGCCCAACACATGCGCAGCGTGTTCAACCGCAGGCTGGTGGTGACGCCCCAGCAGTTCAGGCAGAATTTTTCGGCGATGGTTTGAGCCATTTATTCTTGAGGACCTCTTCGCGAGCAGGCTCGCTCCCACAGGTGACCGAGTGTCCTCTAATGTGGGAGCGAGCCTGCTCGCGAAGACGTCAGCCCGACCAATGAAAATCTATTGCCCGGACCGCGCTGGCAGCAACTTCAACGTACTGCGCGTATTCGCCGTCACCTCTTCATCATTGAGATGCGCCTGAAAGTAAATCCCCTCGATATACGCCTCAGCCTGATCGTCAAAGTGTTTGTCGAACGGCACGCCACTCTGGCCGACCGGGTTGACCGTCAAACTGTGCGCCGGATCGGCGAAGTCGATCAGGCGCCGGGTCGATGGGCCGTACGTCACCGGCCACGGTGCCGGGCCGATCTTGGCCGACAGGTTGTTCGGCACTTCATGGGTGCCCGGAGCCGCGAACGGACCGATATTGAAGATCCGATCCAATGGCTTTTGCTGCCCCAGCGGGTGGCCATGGGTCAGCGTGTGCGCCTTGCCCCATTGCCATTGCGAGGAATCGGCACCCAGGGTGGCCTTGAGGTGGGCGATGCTGGCAAGCCACGCGACCTTGACGGTGTCGGCGCGGGTTTCCTTGCCGAGGGTATTACGGTTGTCCCACCACGGTGAATCCGCCGTCGCTGCCAGGCGCGGCAGGGCGGCATCGATCACCCGGGTCGAGAGCAGCGTTTCGAAGAAGTCATTGCCCAGTTCGTCATGCATCGCCGCGTCAGCCAGGTTGAACAGGAACTGGTTGAACAGCGTCGCGCTGGTGGACTCCAGCGGGTAGTCGCCTTGCCACTGGGCCAGTTGCTCCACCAGCTTGAGCTCTGAAGGGTCGCTGACCACTTCGCGCAGGGTCGGTATCAGTGGCGCCAGCAGGCGCGTGCCGTAGGCGGTGGTGGTGCCCAGTTGCAGCTTCTGGCTACTGTCCAGATCCCACTTGACGTTCTTGTCGCTGAGCTGGCGATTGAGCTGCTGGCCTCGATCGGCGAGGTTGTAATAACCGGGGATCTCCATTCCCGTCGGCGACAGCGGCTGGAAGTTGGCCGAGACGATATAGCCCCGTGCCGGGTTCTCTTCCTGCGGGTTGGCGCTGAACGGATAGAAGCCGTCCTTGTCGGCATCGCTGGTACTGCCATCGAGGATAAACCACGGCAGCACCCCGGCCGGGCGCTTGGGCAATTGCGCTGCAGCCCACCAGCCGATATCACCCTTGGCATTGGCCCAGACGATGTTCAGGCCGGGAGCCTGGACCTTGGCGGCAGCGCCACGGGCCTTGGCCAGGGTGTCAGCACGGTTGAGTTGGTAGAAGCCTTCGATGATCGGGTTCTGGCTTTCGAGAAAGCCCCACCACATGGCGATCGGCGTTTTGCCGACGCTCTTGCCCAGCGCGTCGTTGACGATCGGGCCATGGGGTGACTGGCGCAGCGTCAGGGTGACCGGTGCCTGGCCCTTGACCGCGATCTGTTGTTCGCTGCTGACCATGTCCACCCACTTGCCGCGATACCAGACCTGATTCGGATTGTCCGGATTGACCTTTTCGGCAATCAGGTCGAGATCGTCGTTCTGGAACATGGTGATGCTCCAGCCGAAGTCCCGGTTCATGCCCAGTGAAGCGAACGGCATCAAGGCCTGGTAATGGCCATAGAGCTCGAAGCCCGGTGCCGAGAGCTGCGCTTCGTACCATACCGACGGTGCGGAAAAACGGATGTGGGGGTCTCCGGCCAGCAGCGGCTTGCCGCTTTTGGTGCGGTTGCCGGCAACCGCCCACGCATTGCTGCCCTCGAACTGCGGCAAGCCATTGTCGGCCAGGGCCTGTTCGCTCAGGCGGGCGAGGGCGTTGAGGTCTTTCCAGTCGGTGCTGGCGAGGGGCGACGGGGCCGCGCTGGGTCGGGGCGCCAACACGCCCTTGGCCTGCCAGTCGAGATCGAAGACGCTCAGATAGCCGGCACCCAATTGATCACGCACGTAGGTCAGCAGTGGTTCGGTGCGAAACGCCGCAGCAAAACTGTAGGCCATGTAGCCGGCGATGCTGATGGTGTCCTGCGCCGTGAACGGGCGCTTGGTTATGCCCAGCACATCGAACTCGACGGGTTTGGCGTGACCGTCCTGGTACTGGTTGATGCCGTCCAGGTAAGCCTGCAGGGCAAGGAAGGCGGGCGATTGCTTGTCCATGTTCGCCAGATAGGTTTCGGCGCGTTCGCGAATGCGCAGGCTGCGCATCAACTTGTCGGTGTCGAGCAGTTTCGGTCCGAGCACCTCGGCCAGTTCGCCCCGGGCAAGGCGACGCAAAACCTCCATCTGGAACAACCGATCCTGGGCATGGACATAGCCGAGGGCGCGGTACAGGTCGGTTTCGTTGTCGGCACGGATGTGCGGGATACCGCGCTCGTCATAGCGCACGGTGACCGAACCTTGCAGGTGCTGCAGCTCCACCATGCCCTGGCGTGATGGCTGCTTGCTGTAGACGTACCAACCGGCGCCGACGGCGAGCGCGACGATCAGCAAACCGAGCGCGGTCAGGCTACGTTTCATGGTGACTCCTTATTGTTATGTGCGACAGCAATTCCCTGGCGAGACTGTTTAACACGACAAGCCGGTTTGGCCCATCGCCCGTAGGAGGGATTCTCGTTTGCTGCCTGCGTTAACTCGTCGGGACGACGGGCCACGGGCAGTAACACCCCACGGCCAGTGTGTGCGTGGCACTCACTTCGCGGCCTTCGTTCAGCGCCTGCAGGATCGGCTCGATAAAGCTGTTGCTGGAATTGCAGGTCAGGCCTTCACTGTAGGGCCCGAAGTACGCCAGCCTGCCATTGCGATCCCAGATCGCCACGGCGGGGCTGGCGGGAATCTGTTCGGAGCCCGGCAGGACGTCGATGGTTTCCAGGCTGCTGAGCGTGGCGGGTAGTTGGCCGTGGCTGCCAGGCCTTTGCACTGCATAGAACTCCACACCGTGCGGGACATAGCGCTCGACCAGTTCGGTCAGGTGCTGTTGATTGCCCACGTTGCACGGGCAGGCCGGGTCCCAGAAATGCACGAGTCGGATGGCGCCGGGGCCGGCGAGATGGTCGGGCAGGCGTAGCGGATCACCGGAGAATAACGCCGTGTGCTCGCTGAATGCCCGCAGATAGCGCCCCTGAAACCAATCGTAGGCCGCCCACAGCACCCCGGCGCACACGAGGGCGAGCAAGCTGGCGAGCAGGGTGGCGCGATAGTGCGAGCGCATGGTGTCACTCCTTGTGGGTCGGTTAGCTTGCCATGCTTGCCGCGACAGATGAATATCGCAGGTCTATAAAGTCCGCTTCGCGCTCTGGAATGCCCATGTCAGTGACCTTCGATCCCGATCATCTGCGTGCCAGCCTGCGGCCGCTGGCTCAAGGGCAGCCGTTGTCGGCGGAGGCCCAGGCTTATCAACGGTTTTATGGACTGGATTTTTCCTCGCGTAAGGTTCGCAGCGCCCTCGGTTGTTTTCAGGTCGATGGTTACGAAGTGGTCAGCCAGGTCTGGTGGCCAGAGCAGGTGAAGGCGACGCTGTTTGTCTTTCACGGGTTCTACGACCACACCGGCCTCTATCGGCATGTGATCGAATGGGCGCTGGAGCAAGGCTTCGCGGTGATTGCCTGCGACTTGCCGGGCCATGGGCTTTCCAGTGGCGAGCGGGCGAGCATCAAGGACTTCGCCGAGTATCAGGACACCCTGCAAGGCTTGTTTGCCGAGGCCCGATCGCTCGAGCTGCCACAACCCTGGCATCTATGTGGCCAGAGCACTGGTGGCGCCATCGTGATCGATCATGTGCTCAACGCGGGGGCGGGCAGTCCGGCCCAGGGCCAGGTGATCCTGTTGGCGCCGCTGGTGCGGCCACGGGCGTGGGGCTGGTCGCAACTGAGCTATTACCTGCTCAGGCCTTTCGTCAAAGCCATTGCCCGGCGTTTCAGCGAGAACTCCAACGACCCGGAGTTCTTGCCGTTCCTGCAATCCGATCCGTTGCAACCGCTGCGATTGCCGACGGCATGGGTCGGGGCGTTGGCGCGTTGGATCAAGCGCGTCGAAGCGGCGCCGGCAAGTACCAGGCGACCGTTGATAGTGCAGGGGCAAGCGGACATGACGGTGGATTGGCAGCACAACCTTGAGGTGCTGCGGGGCAAGTTCGATCGTCCGCAGGTATTGATGCTGCCTGAGGCACGGCATCATCTGGCGAATGAAACGTTGGTGCTGCGCGGGGAGTATTTCGGGTTTTTGACCAAGCGGATCAAGGGCCGGAATCTTTAGTGACCCTGCCGGCCTCTTCGCGAGCAGGCTCGCTCCCACATTAGACCGCGTCTATCTGAAAGCTCGATCCACTGTGGGAGCGAGCCTGCTCGCGAAAGCGGTCTAGCGGACGCTGAAAACTATTGGGTCAGATTCGAAGTACTCTGCCCCACCGCCAACCCGGCCCGAATCGCCGCCAGCGCCGCCTGGTAATAGGCTTTGCCTTCAGATGACTCGGCAAATGTGGCGAATTCTTCGAGCTCCTCATCCGACAGGTCGCGGTAGACGTACAGCAGCGTGTTGTTCAGGTCGTTGCCGATCTGTTCCATCAAGCGCTGGCGCTGCCCATTCAGCATGCTTTGGGTCTGGCCGGCGCCGAGCAGGCCGGGGATCATCGAACTGAGACTGTCGGCCGCAACACCGGCAATCGCCAGGCTGACTTCCGCGCCGGCCTCGCGAGCAGGCAGGGCCTGGGCCAGGTGGCCGATGATCAGCAGCCGGCTGTCGCTGGCCTGCATCTTGGGCAGGCCCTTGGCATTTTTCGCCAGTTGATCGCGGCGGGTTGCGAGCAATTCGGCGGCGACGATTTTCTTGCCCAGCGGCGATTGAAAGAACGCCAGCGCCGGCTTCGGATCGGCGAGGCTCTTGCGCAGCTGTGCTTCGGCACGCTGGTCCACGGCCTTGGGTGCGAAACGCTGATTGCTGTTGTCGACCAGCGCCTGGAAAACCGCCGGTGGCAGGCTGCTTTGGTAGCGCTGTTGCGCGGCCGTGAGGGCGTCGTTGAAATGCGCGCGTTGTTCTGGCCAGCCGGCGACCTTGTACAGTTGGGCGTGGCCGTCTGCCCAGGCGGGCATAACACAGAGCATCAGCAGGGAGAAAAGCAAACGGCGCATAGGGACTCCTGTCAGCAGGCGACTATTCTCCGTGTGGCATCCAGTCTTGTCGAGAATTCGTATCAACCCGCTGCATGGCTCTGTCGGATTTTCAGGCGCAGGAATACTATGCGCGCCATGCAAATACCTTCTGATCACCCACTGCTGTTACAAATCGTCGACGACCTGGCTACCCACGGTTGGTCGCAGCAGAATATTTTCCTGCCTCAGGATCTGACCCGAGCCTTGGCGGCTGAGTGCCGTAAACGTGCGGCCGAAGGTGAGTTGGCCCCGGCTGCCGTGGGTCGAGGGCCGTCGTCGGAGATTCGCGAGGGGATTCGCGGCGATCATATCCAGTGGATCGAGCCCGGCCAGGTCGAGGTCTGCGACAGCTATCTGGCGTTGATGGACAGCCTGCGCGAGGCGCTCAACCGTGGCCTGTTCCTGGGGCTGGAGGACTTTGAGAGTCATTTCGCGATGTACCCGCCTGGCGCTTTCTACCTCAAGCATGTCGACCGGTTCCGTGACGACGACCGGCGCATGGTGTCGGCGGTGGTCTACCTCAACGATGCCTGGCTGCCTGAGCAGGGTGGTCAGTTGCGCATGTACCTGGAAGAAGGTGCGCAATACGATGTAGTACCCATCGGTGGATGCCTGGTGGTATTCCTGTCGGGGGAGGTCCCCCATGAAGTCCTGCCTGCGAGCCGTGAGCGCCTGTCGTTGACCGGCTGGTTCCGGCGTCGAGGCAATGAGCCGTTCTGATCATGCAAAAGATACTGGTAAGCCGCTGCCTGCTGGGTCACCGCGTACGTTATGACGGCGGGGCCAGCGGGCCCTTCGATCAGTTGCAGCGGTGGATCGACGAAGGTCGGGTGGTGCCGTTGTGTCCGGAAGTTGCCGGTGGCCTGCCGACGCCACGGGCGGCGGCGGAAATTCCCGGTGGGCAGGGCGGCGAAGTACTCGATGGCCAGGCCGCGGTGATCACCACGGAAGGCGAGGATGTCAGTGCGCAGTTTCTGTCAGGGGCTTATCAAGCCCTTGAACTGGTGCAACAACACGACATACGCATTGCCGTGCTCAAGGCCAATAGCCCGTCGTGCGGCAATCTGCTGACCTATGACGGGACGTTCAGTGGAGTGAAAGTCACGGGCGAAGGGGTCACGGCGGCGCTGCTCAGGCGCCATGGGGTGCGGGTCTTCAGTGAGCTGGAACTCGCGAATGCGGCTCAGGCACTGGCAGCACTCGATTAACGACCCACACAAAACCACACAGGTTTGGCTTGCGACTCAGGGGTTCGGTGCCACACCGGTATCCGGCCCCAGCCACTTCTTCTCCAGCGCCTCCAGTCGCCCATCCGCCTTGATCCGTTGCAGCGCGCTTTCCAGGCTGGCGTGGAACGCCGGGTTACCTTTCTGGAATGGAATCGACAAGCTCACTGCCTGGGCCACTTTCGGTTTTGCCTCTGTCAACGACTGCACCAGCAATATCGAGCGTGGCTCTTCTTTCTGCGCGATCAATTGCGCATTGGCCTTGATGTAAGGCTCGGTGAAATCGAAACGATCCGAAAGCGCCGGGGTCTGTGCAATGTGGTTGATGGCGATGTCGTATTTGCCACTTTCCACGCCGGCCAGCAAATCACTGGCATCTGTCACGACAAAGTCGGCGCGAACCTCCAGTTCGTTGGCCAGCAGTTGGCCCAACTCGACTTCGAAGCCCTTTAGATTGCCATCCTCCTTGAAACTGAAGGGGGGGGTATTAGCCTCAAGGGCAATGCGCAATTCACCGCGATCGTTCACGTCGTCAATCAGTTCGGCATGAGCCAACGGGCTCAAAAGGGGTAGCAGGCAGATCAGGCCAGGCAGAAAACGCATGGTCACTCCTTTGAAATCATTATCGCGACGCTCTGGATCAGGCTCGCTTTGCTATGGTTGTCGAGTGCCTTTCGACAACGATTGACCATGAAGTTGTGATGGTCACGCGAATTTTACGTAAAAACTGGAGAAGAGAATGAAAACCTTTATGTCACGTGCTGCTCTGGCTGGTCTGCTGATGGGTGTTTCAGTGTTGGCCAGTGCAGCAACGCCAGCCCCGAAAGGTGCTGAAGTGTCCATTGTTTCTCCCAAAGATGATGCCACGGTTCCGCAGACGTTCGTGGTGAAGTTCGCTGTCGAGAACATCGCGTTGGCGCCAGCTGGCGATGCCACCAAAAACACGGGCCACCATCACCTGCTGATTGACGTGGACAAACTGCCGGCGGCTGGCCAGCCGATCCCGAACGATGCCAACCACCTGCACTTCGGCAAGGCGCAGACCCAGGCTGAAGTAACGCTGCCGCCGGGCAAGCATACCTTGCAGCTGGAGTTGGGCGACAGCGGTCACATGCCGTTCGACCCACCGATCGTCTCCGAGAAGATCACTGTAAACGTCAAATAAAAAAAGGGAGCCCCTTCGCAGGGGCTCCCTTTTTAATGCCGCACGCTGCTCTTAGAACAGAACGCGGCTACGAATGGTGCCGTTGACGTGTTGCAGTTTCTGTTGCGCCAGGTCCGAGTACTCGGCATCTACGTCGATCACCACGTAGCCGACTTTCTCGTTGGTCTGCAGGAACTGACCGGAAATGTTGATGCCGTTTTCGGCGAAGACCTTGTTGATCTCGCTCATCACGCCCGGGATGTTCTCGTGGATGTGCAGCAGGCGATGCTTGCCAGGGTGAGCCGGCAGGGCTACTTCCGGGAAGTTCACGGACGATACCGAAGTACCGTTGTCGCTGTACTTGACCAGTTTTTCTGCCACTTCCAGGCCGATGTTGGCCTGCGCTTCGGCGGTGGAACCACCGATGTGCGGCGTCAGGATCACGTTGTCCAGGCCACGCAGCGGGCTTTCGAACTCTTCGTCGTTGGAGCGTGGCTCCACCGGGAACACGTCGATGGCCGCGCCGATCAGGTGCTTGTCCTTGATCGCGTCCGCCAGGGCGTCCAGCTCGACCACGGTGCCGCGAGCGGCGTTGATCAGGATGCCGCCCTTCTTGATGGCGCGGATTTCCTTCTCGCCGATCATCCACTGGGTGGCAGCGGTTTCCGGTACGTGCAGGGTCACGATGTCGGACATGCCCAGCAGTTCGTGCAGGTTGCCGACCTGGGTGGCGTTACCCAGTGGCAGCTTGGTCACGGTGTCATAGAAGTACACCTGCATGCCCAGGCCTTCGGCCAGGACCGACAGCTGAGTACCGATCGAGCCGTAACCGACGATGCCCAGCTTCTTGCCGCGGATCTCGAAGGAGTTGGCCGCACTCTTGATCCAGCCACCACGGTGGCAGGAAGCGTTCTTCTCAGGGATACCGCGCAGCAACAGGATCGCTTCGGCCAGCACCAGCTCGGCAACGGAGCGGGTGTTGGAGTACGGCGCGTTGAACACCGCGATACCGCGTTCGCGGGCAGCGCTCAGGTCGACCTGGTTGGTGCCGATGCAGAAACACCCTACAGCTACGAGCTTCTTCGCGTGATCGAAGATCTCTTCGGTCAGTTGAGTGCGCGAGCGAATGCCGATGAAGTGAGCATCAGCGATCTTTTCCTTGAGCTGGGCTTCCGGCAGAGAACCTGTGAGGTACTCGATGCTGGTGTAGCCCGCCGCCTTGAGGACGTCGACAGCCGATTGGTGGACGCCTTCGAGAAGAAGGAACTTGATCTTGCTCTTATCGAGAGAAGTCTTGCTCATCTGCGTAAACCTGTATCCCGGAGAAAAATGGCAGGGAAGGGAGCAGCCCGGAGCTGACCCGCACGGCAAGAAAGCCGTCACCGCAGAACAGCCGTTGGGCACTATGCTGCGGGGTCGGTATGCTAGCATATGCACCCCGCTAAACACTCATTCCTGCGACGTGAAGCGTTCTCAGGATGACCATGAATTGTTCGAGAGTTCTGTCGATGACCAATCCTGCCCTGATTGATGAGCTGAAGACCCTGGTTGAGCCTGGCAAGGTGCTGACCGATGCCGACTCCCTGAATGCTTACGGTAAGGATTGGACCAAGCATTTCGCTCCGGCTCCGACCGCCATCGTGTTCCCCAAGACCACCGAACAGGTCCAGGCCATCGTCCTGTGGGCCAACAAACACAAGGTGGCGCTGGTGCCTTCCGGTGGCCGCACCGGCCTTTCCGCCGCCGCAGTGGCAGCCAATGGCGAAGTGGTCGTGTCCTTCGACTACATGAACCAGATCCTCGACGTGAACCTCACCGACCGCACTGCCGTTTGCCAGCCGGGCGTGGTCACCGAACATCTGCAGAACGTGGCCGAAGAAAAGGGCCTGTACTACCCGGTGGACTTCGCTTCGGCAGGTTCGAGCCAGATTGGCGGCAATATCGGCACCAATGCCGGCGGGATCAAGGTGATTCGCTACGGCATGACCCGTAACTGGGTGGCCGGCATGAAAGTCGTCACCGGCAAGGGCGACGTGCTGGAGCTGAACCGAGACCTGATCAAGAACGCCACCGGCTACGACATGCGCCAGCTCTTCATCGGCGCCGAAGGCACCCTGGGCTTCGTGGTGGAAGCGACCATGCGCCTGGATCGCGCGCCGAAAAATCTTACTGCCATGGTCCTCGGCACCGCCGATTTCGACTCGATCATGCCGGTGCTGCATGCCTTCCAAGGCAAGCTCGACCTGACCGCTTTCGAATTCTTCTCCGACAAGGCCCTGGCCAAGGTCATGGGCCGTGGTGATGTGCCGGCTCCGTTCGAAACCGATTGCCCGTTCTACGCGCTGCTGGAATTCGAAGCGACCACCGAAGAAGTGGCCAACCACGCCCTGGAAACGTTCGAGCACTGTGTCGAGCAGGGCTGGGTCCTGGACGGTGTGATGAGCCAGAGCGAAACCCAGTTGCAGAACCTGTGGAAACTGCGCGAATACATTTCCGAAACCATTTCCCACTGGACGCCGTACAAGAACGACATTTCGGTGACCGTGTCGAAAGTGCCGGCATTCCTCAAGGAAATCGACGCGATCGTCGGCGAACACTACCCGGACTTCGAAATCGTCTGGTTTGGTCACATCGGCGACGGCAACCTGCACTTGAACATTCTCAAGCCGGATAACTTGAGCAAGGACGAGTTCTTCGCCAAGTGCGCAACCGTCAACAAGTGGGTGTTCGAAACTGTCGAGAAGTACAACGGCTCGATTTCCGCCGAACACGGCGTGGGCATGACCAAGCGTGATTACCTGACCTACAGCCGCTCCCCGGTTGAGATCGAGTACATGAAAGCGGTCAAGGCGGTGTTCGACCCGAACGGGATCATGAACCCGGGCAAGATTTTCGCTGTTTGACTTTAAGAGCTACGAACCAGGAGTCGGTCCATGAGCTATCAGCACCAGTATGTCGACGGTACGCGTATTCACTTCCCGCTGGGGAAAGTGGTGTGCATCGGCCGTAACTACGCCGAACACGCCAAGGAACTGGACAACCCGGTGCCGACCGAGCCGCTGCTGTTCATCAAGCCGGGCAGTTGTGTGGTGCCGCTGGAAGGCGGTTTCAGCATTCCGACCGAGCGTGGCTCGGTGCATTACGAAGCGGAAATCGCCGTACTGATTGGCAAGCCGTTGTCGACCAAGCCCAGCGTTGAAGAAGTGCTGGACGCCATCTCCGGCTTCGCCCCGGCCCTGGACCTGACCCTGCGCGACAAGCAGGCCGAGCTGAAATCCAAGGGCCTGCCCTGGGAAATCGCCAAGTCCTTCGACGGCGCAGCAGTGATTGCCCCGTTCGTTTCCGGCAGCACCTTCGCCGACCTGACCGACATCGGCATCCGCCTGACCATCAACGGCGAAGTGCGCCAGGATGGCAACAGCAGTGCGATGCTCAACCCGATCGTGCCGATGATCCAGCACATGGCCGGTTGCTTTTCGCTACAGGCCGGTGACGTGATCCTCACTGGCACACCGGTGGGCGTGGGTCCGCTGAATGTCGGCGACGAGATCGTCCTGGAACTGCCGGGCGCAAGCAGCTTCACCAGCAGCGTTCGCTAAGCAACGCAAACCCTTTGTAGGAGCGAGCATGCTCGCGATGTACCCGAGATCGACGCGGGATGCCTGGTATCCAGCGTTATCGTTGGCGACCATCGCGAGCATGCTCGCTCCTACATTAGGGCAGTGCGACTGCTCCTATCCCGCCATTTCCCGTTTTTTTCACATGATGTCTGGATAATTTCCACGGCTTTCGGCATCTGAGCCGGGCCAAATTGTGCTATTACCCCTAGCCTGAATTTCTGGAACGCATGCCCTGATGGCCACTCAACCAATCTCGTCGCTCAAACCTGCCCGTCGCTCGCGCTTTGCCCTGCGTTGGTATTCCTGGCTGTTGCTGCTGGTCGCCGCTGCCTACGGTTTGGCGTTTGCCATGCATTGGGATGACCGCGGCGTGCTCTGGGTGCTGGAGCGTTTTGAAAGCCCGGCCGAACGTCAGGGCAGCGTCTGGCTGCCGGACTATCATGCGGTGATCGACGCCAAGCCACTTCCGGGCATGGAAAAGGACGAGGCGTCGGACGTCACCTACGATGCCCAGACCAAAACCCTGTTTTCGGTAATGGGTAAGAACCCGTTCCTGGTCGAGTTGTCGCTGCAAGGCGATGTGCTGCGCAAAATGCCCTTGGTAGGCTGGAGCAATCCTGAAGGGGTAACAGCGCTGGGCAATGGAATGCTGGCCATTGTCGATGAGCGTGACCACCAGATCTCCCTCGTCAAGGTCGATGCCGGCACTCGCGAGCTGAACTTCGCTGATTTCCCGAAGTTCGACCTTGGCCCTTCGAAAGACCAGAACAAGGCGTTTGAGGCGGTCGTATGGGATGCGCGCAATCAGCAAATGCTGCTCGGCGAAGAGCGTCCGCCCGCGCTGTTCACCTGGAAAGGCGACGGCACGACGCTCAGCGGCGACAAGCAAAAGCTGGCCAGTGACGAGCTGGACATCCGCAACCTGTCTGCCCTTGCCATCGATCCGCGCACGGGCCACACCCTGGTGTTGTCCGCTGACTCCCACCTGTTGCTGGAGCTGGACGAGAAAGGCGAACAGGTCAGCTTCATGACCTTGCTGGGTGGCTTCAACGGCTTGAAAAAAACCATCCCACGGGCTGAAGGCGTGACCATGGACGAGGCCGGCACGATGTACATCGTGAGTGAGCCAAACCTGTTTTACCGTTTCGAAAAGCAGAAATAATCAACTTTTCGTGTAGGCTTTTTCGCCTCTGGTTGTAGGATCAGGCCAATGGCCATTAAGCTTCAGTTCAGGCAGGCGTGATATTTCATCCGCCTGTCCTGAAGCCGAGCCCGCCTGAATGCGCCGATTAGCCCGCCCCAAACCTCTGCTGTTGCTCCTGTCGGTGATTGCCCTGAGCGTATTGATCGCGTTCGGGCAGCATTTACGCCTGTTCGAGCGCACCTGGTTCAACCTGCGCACGCTCTGGCAGCCGATGAGCACCCAGTCCATCGGCCTGGATCAGTATCGGGTGGTGCTGGAGGGGCAGGTCATTGAAGGGCTGGACGATGATGTTTCAGCCTTGACCTACGACCCGGTGCGCAAAAGCCTGTTCACGGTCACCAATCAAAACTCCGAATTGATCGAGCTGTCGCTCGACGGCAGGATCTTGCGGCGCATCGCGTTGGTCGGTTTTGGTGATCCTGAAGCTGTCGAGTTCATCAGCGCCGACACCTACGTGATCACGGACGAGCGCCAGCAGCGCCTGATCAAGATCCATCTGGAGCATGACACCAGCTTTCTCGACGCCGCGGACGCGGAACAGATGACCCTCGGTGTGCACATGAGCGGCAACAAGGGGTTCGAAGGCTTGGCTTACGATTCGGTAGGCAAGCGCTTGTTTGTCGCCAAGGAGCGTGACCCGATGCTGATCTACGAAGTGCACGGCTTTCCGCATTTCAATCCGGAAAAGTCCTACGCGGTACATGTGGTCAACAATCCCAAGCGCGACGCCGGGATGTTTGTGCGGGATTTGTCGAGCCTGCAATACGACGAGCGCAGCGGGCACTTGCTGGCGCTGTCCGACGAGTCGCGGCTGATTCTGGAGCTGGATGTGGATGGTCGACCGCTGAGCACCATGTCATTGAACAAGGGGCGGCAAGGTCTGCAAAAGACCGTACCGCAAGCGGAAGGTATCGCCATGGACGACGACGGTACGATGTACTTGGTGAGTGAACCGAATCTGTTCTACGTCTTCAAGAAACCACCGCAGAACTAACAAACACCGCAAATCAACTGTGGGAGCGGGGGGGGGGGGGGGGGGGGGGGGGGGGGGGGGGGGGGGGGGGGGGGGGGGGG
>NZ_JBYTEO010000103.1:0-13992 GCF_058791355.1 Pseudomonas sp. EB271-G4-1 | reverse complement strand
GCGTTTGAAAAAGGGAGTCGCTGTAAAAGCGAAACCATAGGTGGCCGTTACCGCAGCAATGGATATGTACGCAGGCAACCAATTTCACACAGGGCTTCTTGTGACGCTTGCATCACCGTTGCGCACGACTCAATTAATGCGTCGTCAGCGGAATGCGGAGCGTCCCTGGCGGCATTCCTTTGCTGCGCGTGGGAACGATCAATCGCCAGCAGGCTCGCTCCCACAGGGGATCCAGGTGCCCCCGTAAAAGTCAGGTCGGCTGTCAGGTCGCCTTCGCGGGCAAGCCTCACTCATACAGGCTTTGTCCAAGTGACGCACCGCATGGACGAAACCACAAGCCGCCGTTACAGCAGCAATGGATCTGTACACAGAAACCTCCCCAGGAAAATCCCAGGGAGGTTATTGACCGATGCAACTCCCAATCAGCTCTTGGCCTTGCTCATCTGGGTAAACAACTCCGTAGGCACTTTCTTGCCATTGGAGGTGAACTGGTTTGTGCGGAATTTGTAGACTTCGCCTTCGGAGAGGAAACCGTCGTTGTTGGTGTCCATGGCCTTGAACTCCTCGCCGCCCTGCGGGGCAACGGTCAGCAGTTCCTTGAGCGAAACGCGGCCGTCGTGGTCGGTGTCGGTACGGGCGAACGAAGCATCGCCGCACTTGCCTTCACCGCACTTGCCTTCGCCGGCCTTGGTCACTTTGGCGCCGGCTTCTTCAGCGCCACACTTGCCTTCGCCACACTTGCCTTCGCCACATTTGCCTTCACTGGTTTTTTCCGCCGAGGCCAGTTGATACCCCTGAGGCAGCGCGTCTGCGGCAAAGGCGTTCGAAGCGAGGTTGAGGCTGCCGGCCAGTGCAACAGCGATCAGGCCAATACGGGATTTGTTTGACATACGGGACATGGTGATTCTCCGGATACTGTGGGCGGTCGAGCCGCATGGGTCATTGCCAAAAGGGCGATAAGCCGTGGTGCGAGGCGCGGTTGCTTTCTCGCTAAGGCAGGGCTATTTGACGGCAACCGTGTATCCCGGATGTATCCGGTTGCAGGGGCATTTGTAAGCCAGTCTGCGTTCGAGGGGGCTGGATACACAGCGATACACGGGCGCGGGTCTTCCCGTCACAGGAGCGGCTATGTACCATCGGCACCGGGCCAATGCTGCCCGCCGCTCGCTCCCGATGGGAAAGGTGAAAGCATCGCTTTTTCGTGCGAACCCTGTCGTATCTCTTGACGGTCGAGGTTTGGCAACGCGAGCACCAAGGCATCTCGGCTACAGGAGCAATGATGTTTTCAATCGAGCAAGCCAAACAAATGGCCAAACAGTTGCGCGCCTCGCTGGAGGAACGCAATCAGGGCCTGTCTCACTCCACCGCGTTGGAACTGGTCGCGCAGCAACTGGGCTACAAGGACTGGAACACTGCGTCTGCGATGCTTCCCCCCACAGCCACCCAGCCCGTATCCACAGTTACATTCGACAGACCCATTCCCATATTGCGTATGTTCGACGAAGCCAAGGCCCGTGAGTTCTATCTCGATTTCCTGGGCTTCAGCATCGAATTCGAACACCGGTTCGAAGCCGACCTGCCACTGTATCTGGGCATCAGCCGCAACGGCCTGCAACTGCACCTTTCCGAACATCATGGCGACGCCAGCCCGGGCTCGACGGTGTTTGTGCCGATGAACAATATCGAACTGCTTCGCGATGAGTTACTTGCCAAGCACTACGGCTATGGACGTCCGGATATTGTCCAGCAGGGCTGGGGGCAAGTCCTGGAAGTCTACGATCCGTTCGGCAACCGGATCCGGTTCTGCCAGAGCTGATCGGCGCAATCCCTGATGTAAATTGACGCCCCGGTTTGAGAGTTGTTGACGGTTATTGATTCGGATTATCCGGCCACGGCAGGCAGTCTGATCGATAACTTTCATCACTTGAGAACAGAACACATGAGCATGTCGAATGGATGGATTGCCGGTATTGCCTTGAGCTGCGTGTTTCAGGTCGGTTGTGTCTCCAAAGTGGCGCAGCCGAATCAATACTCCGGCTTCCTCCCCAATTACGAGGGGCTGCAAGAGCAGACTACACCGAGTGAACAGAAGGTACTGCGCTGGACGGCGCCAGGGTTTGATCCACACGCCTACTCCACTGTGGTGTTCGAGCAGGTAGAGCTGTACCCGGCGCCGAAACCGTCCGAGCGCGTCAACCTGAAAACCCTGCAGGACGTACAGACTGCGGCCAGCAACAGTGTCAAGTCTGCCTTGAGCCCCTACTACACCATTGTCTCAAAGGTGCCGCGCGCACCGGCCGATTCACGGACGCTGATCCTGCAAGCGGCAATCACCCACGTCAGCGCCAACAACGAAGGCATGCATTGGTATGAGGCCGTGCCGATCGCCGCCATTGTCGGGGCGACACAAGCAGCCACCGGCCATCGCGATCAGACCGCCGAACTGTACCTGGAAGCCGACCTGGTAGATGCCAGAACCGGTTTGCCGGTCGCCAAGGTGGTTCGCAAGGTGTTCGGTGAAACCGTGAAAAATGCCAGCCAGCCAATTGTCGCCAACGATTTCAAGGTTGCATTCAAAGACATGACGAACGACATGCAAGCACTGCTGTCCGGCCAGTAACAACTCGCTCGAAACCCCATCGCAACATTGAGTGCCCTGCCATCCAGTGTCACGGGATTGCAATGCGATGCAATCGAGCATGGGGTTTCGCAATACCGTTTAACTCGCGGTAACAGACCTTCCAATACCCCTGCCTTGCATTTTTCGGATAGCGCAGATCGCGCGATTCGAGCATCATCACCGCCCCCGATTGAGCCTCCGTGGATTACCCGCGCTTGCCCGCTCATTGCCGTTCACTCCCCGACAAGAACGCACTGCGTCAAATCCGGCCTGTCAAAACCGTCTCTATACTCAGCCCGAACCACCTGAACGGAGGATACCCATGCGCTACGCCTTCAAATTGAAAAACGGTGCCATGGCCCTTTTCGATCCAGATACCGCTTTGCTTACCATCACTACAACCCATGGAGAAGTTCAAAGCTCTACCATAGGTAGAGCCGAATCGCGTCTACTGGACCTGCTGTTGATGGACCCCGGCCAGACCAAAAGCCGTGAGGAAATCATCGATTACACCTGGAATGACCGCGTCGTCGCCTCCGGCAGTTTGAACCAGGCCGTTTTCTCTCTTAGAAACCTGCTTAATGACAGTCGTGATCACGAAATAGTGATGACGGTTCCGCGAAGAGGTTATTGCTTCAACCGTCTCTATGTAATGGATGCACAGGCCGAGTTGCCGACACCTTCAGATGAAGCGGAACCCGTGCCCGCCCTTGAAGCGTTGGCGCCACAGAAAAAAGATGCTCTGCCGGTGCCTGCAGGGAAAACCGGAGCATCAACTTACATTACAAAATTCCAGTTGATCGGCTATGTCCTGACCTTGGGAGTGTGTGCCTACACCGGCTTCCACTCCGGCTTCGACACACCAAAAGTTGAAGTTTCCAGCGTAAAACACAATGAGTTGTCCATCCATGCCGTAGGCCACAATATTGCGGAGGCAGAGGAACTGAGGGATCTTTCGATCGCACAGATCAAACAACTTTCGCTCAATTTAAAGGGCGACGTTTGGCTAAACCTTTTTAAATCCAACTATTCCGTTTCGTGCATTCGCCCAGATCTCAGCACTGCAAACCTGCAATTGAATAGCGAGCAAAAAGACCTTGCACTGATGATTCGGCAATGCTTGGAAGTCACCCTATGAAGTCAATGACACCTTCGACCGCACATTGGATAGTGCTTGCGATCATCAACGCCGCCTGTATCTTTTCCTTGATGTACTCACCCTCTTACTACATGGAAAATATCAGTTATCAAACCATGACCCGACAATGGTTGGAGGATTCGAATCAGCTCAACACTGAAGAGTATCTGACTATCGGCCATGGTCGACTGACACAAACCACCCTGGAAAGCTTGAACGGAAAAATTCGTAACGCGACTATTTCGGCGCAGGTTATCCGGGAAAGCAATCATCACGTCCAGATAAAAATCAATAACGTCAAACTGAGCCAGGACAACGAATTATTCGCCATCGAAAAAACTCCGGATCTGTTTTTCAGGCGTCAATTCATTCTTCAGGAAGGCACTATCCTAAACTACGAATTACTCCCTACCGCCGACAAAAACAGCGTGTGTTTTTATGTGCATGATGTCGGCCGCCTGCGCTGCATGAATCACTGAGGCACCTCAGCAAATCACACCATAACAAAAATAATAATTAGTGATTTGAATCAAGCACCCTCCCCCCACCAAGATCCCGCCTTTATCGTGTTCGCGAGCCGTCAAATCAATGATGACCAAGATCCTGGCAGTTCTATTTCTAGCCGCCTTACCTTTTCATTCAATGGCGTACAATGAATACGCCATCGGCAGCACGGAAATCGAGTTCTACGAAATAGAACTGAGCCCGAACGAAAAAATAAAGTTGAAACACCTGAAAATCCATTCTGAAAATGAACGTAATCAAGGTGACAGCGCGGTTGATGACCCATTGCCCCCCTCGCAAAACACTGACAACGAGAGCGATGAGCTTTCGCTGACTCCCGTTTGAAAATATGAATTTTTGACTTCAACAAACATCGTCAGCACAGGACTATCCGATGGCAAATCCGTGACAGTGATACGGCAGACACACTGCTCTGCCTGAAAAATCATCAACAAGGAAAGCACCTCAATGCTGCTTAAAAACCTCGCAAGCGTATCCTTTGGTGTATTGCTTTCGCTCAAGGCCTGGGCCGACGACAAGGAACACTACAAGGCCAACCTGACGCGCATTGAAAGCAACGAAAACAAGCTGATCGAAGAACAATTAAGTTACAAGATTTGTACCGATTATCGCGTGGATGATTTCTTTGCCTTTAATGCCTCAGACCTCGGCCCGTCAAACCAGTCAGCCATCTTTGGCTCGAAAATAGCGCCGTGCAAACTTCAGAGCCTGGTGGAGTTATCCACGAGCGACACGTACGTTTTTGCTGCGGCACTGGAGCTCATGCGGGAGTCGTCGACGTGATGAGCATCGCCCCCTCAAAGCGCGAAGTACGCAATAGTGCGCATAAACTCATGCAGGATTGCAGGCGCCAATGCAGTCGACTGCACTTTGATTCAGCTGTCACGCTAATCGGCTTTGTACCTCATGACTGTGTAACCTTGGCCATATCCCAATCTACGATTAGTCGACCCACTGTCAACAACCGTGAATTGCGGCCTAACGAAATAATCGTGTTGTATAGCGGCGAGTTTGTACGCTACACCTGCGAGCCGAATGAAACCCTGTTTACCCTGACCACAAATGTAGAACATTACCAACAGTGCGTCGCAAACCATTCATTGATCGACGTCCTTGCAAATCGACAGGCATACCGCTTCCAGGTTGCCAATTTCAAATTAGTACAATCCGCCATTGACGTCTTCAATGCTTACTTGACCTCCCCCCATGAGTCTGCGTTGAAACAGCGCAAACGCCATGAACAATCATGTAATGAAGATGCATTGCTGGTTGCCCTGATACGGGCCCTGACACCCGTTGGCCGCTCCGCACTGAGGCCCCCGACCAGAAGGAAGATCGCGACAGAGGCAATTGAGTACATTCATCAAAACACAAACAAGCCATTGAACATGAAGGTGCTGGTAAAACAACTGCAAACCACCACTCGCAGCTTGCATCATGGTTTCGTTGAAACATTCGGCACTTCGCCGATCGCCTACATCAGAAACCTGAGACTCGCCCATGTCCGCCGAGACTTGATCCGCAACACCTGGCCTACAGTCACTGAAACAGCAATGCATTGGAATTTTCATCATCTGAGCCGATTTTCCAAGGCGTATCAGGACGCTTATGGCGAGACGCCCTCGGAAACGTCCAGGCGCAACCGTGCAATGCTGGCAACGCCAGAAAAATAACAATCAATGATTTTCAACCTACCCACTGAATGGCCAGGATTGCTTAGGTCTACTCAAGGGGATAAGCATGCGCTATCGATTAAGTACGCTGCCACTCAAACAGAAAATCATCCTGTGCCTTGCCGCTTATTTATGTGGCGTCGCGTTGGCCTGGATTATTGACGCTTATTAACGCCCTGCATCACCACCCACAACCCGTATAAGGACCCACCTCACATGCTACTTCGAAATCTTGGCTTCGTATCGCTGCTTTCGTTGCTGTCTTTTCAGGCGCTCGCTGATGACAAAGGTTTATACCTCGGCGCTGGCGTCAGCAATATTGAAACCGATAAAACCCATTTGAGTGATGACGACTCCAGCTACAAGGTTTTCGCAGGTTATCGTCTCAACAGCTATCTGGCCTTTGAGGGCGCCTTCGTGGATCTCGGCCAGTTCGAGGACAAGGAACTTGATTTCGACGGTAAATCCGTCCAGGCCAGTGCCCATGTCGGCTTTCCGCTGGGAGATCGGGTGCGTATCTTCGGCAGTGTCGGTGCTCATGCCTGGGATGCGGACGGCAATGCTGCCGACGATGATACGGGCGTCGACCTGACCTACGGTGCCGGCGTTGAATTCGATGTATTTCGCAATATCGGTATCCGCGCGGAATATGAAGTACTGGAAGTCGGCAACATCAACTTGAATCAAACAACGGCCTCTGCTTTCGTTCTCTTCTAACACCCACTTCAATTGAGCGGCCATGTGGGTCGCTCAACCTTGATGTCATCGAAGGCATTGGTTTCCCAGTACTGGCCGTGCCCACGCCACGGGGCTTTTCAAAGGCACTCCTGGGCCGCACGTTCGAGTCGCGATGGCCCGAATGTCGAGGCCAGCAACGTGCGTTCGTACAGGAACACCTTCCCGCCGTTCGAGGCCTTGTACGCCTCGAGCACATCGTCGGCGGCAACTTTGCTCGAAACGACGATTCGATAGCTGCGCTGGGTTTGCGAGATCGTTGCGCTCAGCGCGTTGTCCTGCAGTTTCGGCAAGACACAGTGGGCGTAATCCGCCGGCGCCTTTTTCGTTTGCAGCGTCAGCGTCGGGTCATTGGGGGCTGAGGCGCACCCCGACAGCAGCAAGGGGGCGATCAGCGCCAGTCGAGTCAACATCTTCATCACAGGGTTCCACAAGCGTTTTCAATGCACGCCATGTTCCTTGTTTGCCGGCCACAACAGAACTTGTGATGGATGATGATCACTATCAGTGCAACGAATAGTAAAAGACGTCGCCTTCACTCTGCGGATTTGGCCACCGGCTTGCGCTTGAAGGCCTCGCGTCGTTCCTGGCGCTCCAGGGCATAGGCTGCACTCGGCTCGCTGACCAGTTCGTCGCGCCGCAACAATTCACCGCAATGTTCGCACAGCGGCCCCAGCCCGGCAGGCTGCCCGCAACGCTGGTGGGTATAGCGCACGGCTAAGCCCTCCTGTGGCGACTTGCACCAGGTTTCACCCCAGGCACGTAATGCCAGGACCACGGAATAAAACGCCTGCCCCTTCGCCGTGAGATGGTACTCGTAGCGCGGTGGCCGCTCGCTGTAGGCGCGGCGTTCGACCATTTCGTCAGCCTCCAGGCTCTTCAGGCGAGCCGCGACCATCTGCGGGGTACCGCCCGTCTGCGCCTGGATCTCATCGTAGCGATGATTGCGCATGAACAACTCGCGCAACACCAGCACGGTCCAGCGATCGCCGACGACGTCCTCGGCCCGGGCAATCGGACACAAGGTTTCAGGACTAGTCTTTTTTAGCGCCATACGGGCTTGCCTCATTCCAATTAACTATGATTATCATATCTACACGCTGCCAAGGCAAGCCCATGGCATCGCTCAGCCCATTTCACTGGAGCATCCATCATGTCCAACACGTCCTACCCCCTGGCTCGAACCGCCTACCTGCTGGTCGATCCCTACAACGATTTTTTGTCGGAAGGCGGCAAGATCTTCCCGCTGCTCGAGCCGATCGCCCGGCAAGTCGGGCTGCTCGACAACCTGCGCGCCCTCGACCGTACGGTCCGCGCACTTGACCTGCCGGTGTTCATCGTACCGCACCGGCGCTGGGAACAAGGCGACTACGAGAACTGGGATCACCCGAGTCCCACCCAATGCAAGATCCAGCACATGCACCATTTCGCACGCGGCGAATGGGGTGGCGAATGGCACCCCGATTTCGCGCCCCAGCCAGGCGACATCGTCGTCCAGGAGCATTGGGGGTCGAGCGGTTTTGCCAATACTGACCTGGACTTTCGCCTGAAACAGAAAGGCATCACCCACGTGATCATCGTCGGTCTACTGGCCAATACCTGTATCGAGGCCACCGCCCGTTACGCCCAGGAACTGGGCTACCACGTCACCCTGGTGCGCGACGCCACCGCCGCTTTCAAACTGGAAATGATGCACGCCGCCCACGAATTGAACGGCCCGACCTTCGCCCATTCGATTGTGACGACCGAGCAACTGATCGCTACCCTCAAGCCGTGAGCATGCCCATGAAACTGACTGGAAACCTGTTACTCGGCGCCATCGAAGTCCCCGCCAGCACGGGGACAATGAAAGCGCTCAATCCTGCCACCCATCAACTGATCGAGCCGGATTTCGCCTTCGGTGGCGTAGTCGAAGTGGACATCGCGGCACAGCTTGCCGACGCCGCCTTTGACCACTACAGCCATACCTCGCTCGCCGAGCGTGCGGCATTGCTGGAGCGCATCGCCGACAATCTTGATGTGGTCGCCCAGCCGCTTGCGGCACGGGCCGCGCTGGAAACCGGCCTGCCCGAAGCCCAGCTGCTGGGTGAAGCGGCCAAGGCCGCCACCCAGTTCCGCCAATTCGCCGAAGTGGTGCGCAGGGGCCGCTTCCTCCAGGTGGCCATTGATCCGGCCCAACCTGAGCGCCAGCCACGCCCGCGCATGGATCATCGCCTGCAAAGTATCGCCCTCGGCCCGGTGGCGGTGTTTGGCGCGAGCAATTTCCCCATCAGCTACTCAGTGGCCGGAGGCGACACCGCCGCGGCGCTGGCGGCGGGCGCGACGGTGATCGTCAAGGCCCACAACGCACACCCGGGCGCCTCGGAAATCCAGGCCCGGGCCATCCGCCAGGCGGTGCAGGACAGCGGCCTGCCTGAAGGCGTGTTCTCGATGGTGCGCGGCGCCGGCAACGCGATCGGCGAAGCCCTGGTCGATCATCCATTGATCAAGGCGGTAACCTTCACCGGCTCCGAACAGGGCGGCATGGCGCTGTATCGCCGGGCGCAGCAACGCCCTGAGCCGATCCCGGTGTTCACCGAAATGGCCAGCGTCAACCCCACGTTCATCCTGCCCCAGGCACTGGCCGAGCGTGGTGCACAGATCGGCGACGGTTTTGTCGAGCGCATGCTGGTCAATGTCGGGCAAGCGTGTCTAAAACCGGCGATCCTGATTGCCATCGCAGGGCCCGGATTCGACCCCTTGCGCGCTGCCATGATCAATCGTGTGGGGATGGCACCCGCACGTCCGATGCTGACGCCGGGCATCCACGGGTCTTACTTGAACGGTCTCGACAAGCTGCAAGGCGCCGGTGCCACGCCCGTCGCCGAAGGCTCGCCCGCCACGGCGGCGCTTGATGGCCAGGCCACCTTGCTTGAGGTTGACGGCCAGCGTTTTCTTAGCGAAACGGCCCTGGCCCAGGAGGTATTCGGTCCGGCAGCCCTGCTGGTGAAGGTCGAGGATGAGGCGCAAATGCTCGCGGTCGCCCGTGCACTTCGCGGTCAGCTCAGTGCCGCCATGCACCTTGAAGAGGAGGACCTGGGACTGGCCCGTCGCTTGCTGCCGATACTGGAGCGGCGCACTGGACGGATTGTCGTCAACGCCTTCGCCCATCCGCAGGAGGTGTCTTTCGCCAGCGTGCACGGCGGCCCCTTCCCGGCCTCGTCGGACAGCCGTTTCACCTCGGTGGGCATGACCTCCATCGAACGCTTCCTGCGGCCGGTGTGCTATCAGGGCTTCCCCGATGCATTGCTGCCCGAGGCGTTGCGCGACAGCAACCCGCTCGGCGTGCCGCGTAGCATTGACGGTCTTTAAGCGCTGTCGCGCCTGGCAAAAATCTAATGTTGGAGCGGGCGAACCCGCTCCACCAATACGTCGACCGTGTTCCGAATCAATTATTGGCGGCAAACCTCCAGATAGGCCGTCATTCAGAAGATACCGCTGGCACATTATCGGACTTGAAAAAACGTAATAACCTGAAACTTCGTCCAACGATCAAACCATTGATAAGCCCGGACCCCAGTGACGACCAGGCCACTAACCCAATTTCGTTGGCCAATTGCGGATGCACCGCCTCTTGGTATCCGCTGTAGTAACGCCACGCGAAGAAGCACCAATACACAATCAGCACTCTGATTGTGCCATCCAGCACCAGCCCCTCACCCTCACGTTTTACGTTGTGGAACGAGTAAAAACGCAAAGCCAGCAACCAGCCAACCAGTAACCCCATCGCATAAACAGAAAGAGGAACCACGAATCCTTGGGAGATTTTCAGCGAGGCTACGGAAATAGCGACAAATATCACCGGTGTCAGTAGTAACGATTTTTTCGTTTCACGATTCTTGAAGCAGGCAATGACGCCGTAATACGTCACGATAAAGAAAACTGCGTAAACCCACAGTGGTGTGCCACGCAAAATGTCGAGCATAAAAATCCCTTTCGCATTGCCTGTGCCGAGTTAGCAAATTACAGACGGAAGGCAACTCTCACAAGCCGGCGAGATCCCAAAAAATTGTGGGAAATGGACTAGGACACTGTAATTTTAACCAGAAGACGTGCAACGAATCCGAGGTATCAGTCTCAGGTCAGGATAAGGTGGTCACTGCCCCAATTTGCAAGGCAAATACCTGGTTACGCCCATTACGCTTGGCCTGGTACAACCCGTCATCGGCGCGTGTCAGCAGGGTTTCCAGGTTGTCACCGGTCTGTGCGAGGGCGACACCGAAGGATGCGGTCACGGTGTCCAGCACGGTGTCGGTGCCACGCGCCTTGATGCGCAAGGACTGGACCTTCAGGCGCAGGTGCTCGGCGAAGGCGCAGGCACTGCCCAGGTCGGCGCAATCGGGCAGGACCACGCAGAACTCTTCGCCACCGTAGCGCGCGGCGAAAGCAGTGGCTGGCAACGCGCCGCGCAGCACCTGGGCGACATGCTGCAGGACCCGGTCGCCCAGCGGGTGACCGTACTGATCATTGAATTGCTTGAAGTGGTCGATATCCAGGATCACCAGGGCCACCCCGCGGGAAGCCTTGCCCAGCGCCTGCTCCAGCAGGCGGGTGAACGCCGTGCGGTTGAGCAGTTCGGTCAAGCCATCGAGGGTCGCGGCCAGTTGCGCGCGTTGCAGTTTGTCGCGCAGGGTCTTGATTTCATCCTGCGCCGAGTGCAGTTGCGCGAGGAAGTGCTCCTGCTGGCTCTGCATCAACCGGGTGCTCTGCTGCAGTTCGCTCAAGATGCCCGGCAGGCGGTCGCTGGCCGGTTCATCGAGCATTTCCAGGCACTGCCCCAGGCGGTTCTGGAAAGTGAGACTGCCCTGCACGCTGCGCGAGACGTCGCGCTCCATGCCATCGACCAGGTTGATGACCTGATGCTGCTCTGCGCGGGCATCCTCGAGTTCGTCACGAATGATGTACTGGCGGAACAGCCGGGTCGCAGCCTCTGGCGGGCAACCGTCAAAGTCTCTGACCACCCGGTCCAGGTGGCGAATGAGTTCCGGGTCCTGGCCCTTGCTGTAGGTGTACCAGAGTGCGTAGTGCACGGGATTGGGCGGGATGTTATGGCGAACCATCAGGGGCACGGCCTGCTTGAGCAGGGCCGCCGCCTCGCGGGAGTCTTCCGGATACAGCGCTAGGATATTCGCACGCGTTTCTGATGAGCTCATGTCGTCACTGTGGTCGTTTATCATTGGCATTTCGGACTGTGCGCTGAGCATACCGATACGCCTGAAAAACGGCTATCCCGGTTTGCCTGCAATCCCGCTTTTGTTCCGATCAGAAACCGCACACCACGGTCCCTCACAGGCCAGTGTTCCCGGTTACCCGCAAGCTGCCTGTCTGAAAAATCCTTCGGCGCGCTCTGTCAGACCGCTCTAATTCGTCAATTCCGGCCGGTAACACCGTGCTTTTCCTGGCTGGTCCAGCACACGATATCAATGTGCCGTGCGCACAGGATGGAGCATAACGCTCAACTTCAATTGCTGACTGGACAAGTCGACTTAGGAATACCGGATTATGGAAAGCTGGAAAATCAGGACTCACCTTCTACTGCTGACTACCGCTTTATTACTGGGATTGTTGTGCGTCGGCGGCCTAGGACTCTTGGGCATGCAATCGGCCGTGCACAGCCTGGAAACCGTCTATCTCGATCGAGTCGTACCCTTGCGGGACCTGAAGAAAATCGCCGACCTGTATGCCGTGAACATCGTCGATGCCACCCACAAGGCGCGCAATGGCAACTTCACCAGGGCGGACTCGATGAGCCGGATCGATCAGGCACAAAAGGAAATCGATCTAACGTGGCAAGCCTACAAGTCGACGCAACTGATTGCCGCAGAAACCCGCCTGATCGCGCAGATTGATCCACTGATGGCCGCCACCCGCGGTCCGTTGCAAAGTCTGCTGGGCATGCTGCGCCAGAACGACGACGTGGGTCTGGCACGTTTCTCGATCGAGCAGTTGTACCCGCTGTTCGACCCCTTGTCGGATAAGTTTGCCGAATTAATCGAGGTTCAACTGCTGGAAGCCAGGAACCAGTTTGACCAAAACCATATCGCCTACACCGCCAATCTCCGGCTCTGCTTGTTGATTCTCCTGTTGGCGACGCTGGCTGGCGCGGCCTATTCATGGTTCTTTTCCAGACGGCTGGGCCTGCAGCTCGGTGCCGAGCCTGCTGAGCTGGCCGCTATCAGCTCGAACATCGCCCATGGAAAACTGGCACGCACCCAGGATGATCGGCAGGAACCTTCAACCGGTGTCCTGCATTCCGTCCAGGCGATGCGTCATAGCTTGAGCGACATGATCGGCAAGATCGGCCAGGCCTCCGAACAGATCGAAGTGGCCACGCTACAACTGTCCGCGTCCTCGGAACAAGGTCTGAGCAGTGCCGCCCTGCAGAGTGAAGCTGCTTCATCGATGGCCGCCACGGTGGAAGAGCTTTCCGTGAGTATCAATCACATCGCCGACAATGCCTGCCAGGCCCAGAGCACTGCGCACAAAGCCGGTGAAATCACCGACGAAGGCATGGCCGTGATGCATGCGTCCATCGAGGAAATGCAACAGATTGCCGATCTGGTGACGCAGAGTTCGGTGGACATCGATCAACTGGCGATTCAGTCGAACAATATCAGCCTGATTGTCGGTGTGATTCGCGGCATTGCCGAGCAGACCAATCTCCTCGCCCTCAATGCCGCCATCGAAGCGGCGCGCGCCGGTGAACAGGGTCGCGGCTTCGCCGTGGTCGCCGATGAGGTGCGCAGCCTCGCCGCGCGCACCGCCCAGTCCACCACGGAAATCGTGACCTTGGTCAATGCCATACAAAACGGCATGGTCAAAGCGAAGGACAGCATGGCTGCCGGTTGTGAGCGTGTGACCCAAGGCCAGAAACTGGTCGCAAGCGCCGGGCAATCCATGGGGCGGATCAAGGGGGCGCTGGATGAATCCATTGCAGCCGTGAGCTTCATTTCCCTGTCATTGCAGGAACAGCGCGCAGCGAGTGATCATGTCGCCAGCAATGTGGAAAAGGTCGCGCAAAGCGTGGAAGAGAATGCAACGGGCCAAAGCGCAATCGTGCGAACGACCCAGGAGCTCAAGGCGATGTCCGAAGGACTGGGGGCTATGTTGCAGCGGTTCAGTCTGTAGCTGACGCTGACCTGAGTTGTGTTGTGTTGTGTTGTGTTGTGTTGTGTTGACCGAGTACATATCCATTGCTGCGGTAACGGCCACTTATGGTTTCGCCCTTACGGCGACTCCCTTTTTCAAACGCCAAAAAGGAA